>NZ_JBOFLP010000290.1:0-7324 GCF_051657925.1 Chroococcidiopsis sp. | reverse complement strand
GTAATTTTTCGGTCAAAACTCGCCCCTACGACTTTTGACTTTTGATTAACTACTGCTTCTGGGCAGAGTAGGTAAAAAAGTTTTGCATTGCACCGACCGTTTGAAACCGATATGACGGAATTACGCCACCAACGGCAAGATCGGTAGTATAGATGCTAAATAAAAGAAAGTTTTGGCGCTTGGTGTTATTAGCTACAATACGTTGGATGACAGGAGAACTAGAATCAACTAAGTCACTACAATTTTGCTGCAAAGCCAGACCGAAGATGTTCGCCGCTTGCGGGCAAACTTCATCCTTGATGTAAGTTCCTAACCGTTCGCCAGCATAAATCTCGTAGGCAGAGCGACCGGGATTAGTCAATGCCATTACCACTCCCAGCCCGCCAAGAACTGCTAATCCTATATAACTAATACTTGTCGATCGCTTCATGCTGCATATCTTATGTTACTTATGACTCTGTTGCTGGACTGAATGTAGGTTAGCTCGGTTCCAGTACCGATCTATATTGAGAAATAGCTGCTAAGATAGTATACTGGTATGTACAATGGCGAGCGTAGCCAAGTGGTTAAGGCAGAGGATTGTGGTTCCTCCACTCGTGGGTTCGAGTCCCATCGTTCGCCCTGATTGCAAATTTTGATTGAAAGCATCGATCGCGATCGTGCATAACTATACTCTGTTCATAGAATTTACTCCCTGGAGTACAAGGGTAACAGCTTCTATCAATTGCTCTGGTTCGATGGGCTGAGCAATATGCTTTTGAAAGCTTGCCGATCGCATTCTCCCGCATGGAATTGATTAATAGACAAATGCGATACACGCATCAGATAAGATGTGCAGCCAAACTAACCCTGGTTGCCAAAGATAACAATGTCCGTGGGGGATAAATGAACTCGAACCAAAAAAATTGTGCCAAAACTCCTGCATAGAAAGCTTTATAGAAAGTTTTTCTTTTTATGGTATCAAGCTAATGTTCGGCTTTGGCGATCGCAAATTTAATATTTTTTTCACTCAAGCAAAAATATATCCTTCCCCAAAGAGCCGTCAGATACGACAGAGGAAGGACAATTGGTTAGATTATATTAAATTTTTGTTACTGTTACTTTACAGATACCGCATCTACATCGACTGTACTACCAGTGGTGTCGGTGGCGTTAGCCGTGCTTTTACCTTTACGGGTTTTGTAGCCTTCGATCGCCATTTGGGAAACTTCTGATACCAATAGCGTCAATAAAAAGACATCATCCAATTGTCCAACAATCGGCAAGAAGTCGGGAGCAATGTCAAATGGCATGACGAAATACAATGCCGTACCGAGAATTATCCACCAACGGTATTTAGGATTGCGGAGAGTGTTACGATACCAGCCGTAAACAGATTGGATTGAAAAGTTCATTTATGTACCTCCAGCTCTCTTTTATCTTGACAAATAACTTAGCTTATAGAGGTGGGAAAAACCGTCGCTAAAAAGTTGGGAAGATACGATAAAGCGATCGCAATCTTTTCGCTCTCGCGATGGGTGACAAAACACGAGATGAACAGTTAAGACGCTTAAAATTAAATTGCTTATCAGTGGGCAGCAATCCAATCCAGTGGTATGCTGTGCCGAAAGAATCAAAGGAGGAATGGAACAACAGTGGATGTTATAGATATTTTCCGCAAAGGCGGACCCGCCATGTGGCCTCTGCTAGCACTGTCTATTTTAGCTTTGAGCGTGATCGTCGAGCGGCTGGGGTTTTGGTTTAAGATTTTTTCTCAAGAACGGGAAATTGTCGAGCGCGTTCTAGATGCGGCTCAACAAAACTGGCAAAGTGCTACAGAATTAGCCAGAAAATTTTCCTATCAACCTGCGGGTAGGTTCTTATACGCACCGTTACGTTTGTCTACACCCGATCCGGAAGTGTTTCGGCTGGCACTAGAGTCAACCGCAGAAGATGAAATTGCCTCTATGCGTCAAGGGGAGAAGATTTTAGAAGCAGCGATCGCGCTTTCGCCCCTGCTAGGATTGTTAGGAACAGTACTGGGACTGATTCAATCGTTGGGTTCGATTACTTTAGGACAGATCAGTTCGGCTTCTTCTGCTGGGGTGACCACAGGTATTGGTGAATCTTTGATCAGTACGGCAACAGGATTGATTGTGGCGATCGTCAGTTTGGTTTTTTATCGCCTATTTCAAGGATTTGCTGTAAACCAAATTAAAGTATTTCGCCGTGCAGGTAGCGAATTAGAATTACTATACCGTCAGTATTGGGTTAACCTGCAAGATTCTCCGACCGCTCCTCCTGCTTCTGCGATGACAACACCAGAAGTTATCCCTGAACGCGGTTCCGATCGGCGTTTTAGCTTCGACTTAGGCAATAGAAGGGCTGTTAATCCCGAACCACCAATAAATCCGCAAACAAACATAAATCCTGGTTACAGCGTTCCGCCTCAATCTCCCAGTCAGCGAGAAGATTCTGCTGCACCAGAAGTCTAGGAAGTCAAAAGTCAAAAGTCAAAAGTCAAAAGCAAGAGTAATTCGTGTCGTAATTTTCTGCTGTTAAAGCTAGTCATGTTATGAAAATTAACCTTCATTCACCAATTGAAGAAGTTCAAGTTCAAATTATTCCTCTGATTGATGTCATTTTTTGCATTTTGACGTTCTTCCTCTTAGCAGCACTGCAATTTACGCGCCAGCAGGCGATTGAAATTCAGTTACCCAAGGCGAGTACTGGTACAGCGCCGATGTTCCAATCGCGGTTGATTGTAACTCTCAAAGACGGACAACTTTATGTCGAGAAAGAGCCAGTACAAATAGATAAGCTGACACAAACGCTCAAAGCTTACACTCAAGCTAATCCCCTCGGGACAATTATTTTAAATGCTTCGCGGTCGTCGAGCTACAACGATGTGATTCAGCTATTAGATATCATGCGGCAAATTGGAGGCGATCGCGTTGCTTTAGCTACGACTCCTGGCTCTCCCGATTTACCATCTGGTTCTAATCTGTCATCGCCAGATCTTACACCCTTGGCTCCGATTAATCCTAACGCCGATCCGCGCCTGAATTCTACTGCGCCGATTGCACCCCAGTCGCCATGAACTCCAAGCAGTACAAATACAATTTCCCAACATGACAAAGAAGGAGATAGAAGAGCAGTAGGATTCAGCTTGTTTTCTGTCAATTTATAGATGAATTCTAGTAGTTCGATTCGCTAGCCTACTCCTATAAGCGAGTTATTCTCAATCTAAAACTCAAGGAGTTGTAGGTATGTTAATCGACTTATTAATTGCTTGGTTAGTAAGTGCTTCCAGCCTGTTGATTGTCAGCAAACTCCCGGTTGGTGTGGAAGTAGACAGTCCTGCTAAAGCATATCTTTCGGCAGCTGTACTAGGGATAGTTGCTGCTGTTGTTAATCCAATTTTAAGAGCGCTATTTTTTATCCCTAATTTGCTCACATTCGGTTTATTATCGGGATTTGTCACCTTTGCTATTTCTGCGATCGCCCTTGGTATTGCAGCTTCTGTAGTCCAAGGTTTTCGCCTCCGAGCAGGAATTTGGAGCGTTCTACTGGGGGCGCTGGCGCTTTCCGTTGTCAGCCATCTGATTTATGCCTTTGTAACTCCAGCTTACTAGAATTGACCTTGTTTGCATATTTGATTGGTAGGGGCGCGCGGATGTGCGCCCCTACAGACGTTTGTACTACATGACTAGGAACCAGACGGAGTTTTATCCTGGGACGAGCCGGAAGCAGAACCGCTATCACCGTTGCTGGTAGTAACACCAGCTTCTTTTTCTTGCAGGCGTTGTTGGCGCTTTCGGCGATCGGCTGAGAGGATATCTGCCATTGTAATCAGCGCTTGCTCGATTTTGTCGAGGTTAGAGCGGTATAGCTCTAAATCTTTGTTCAGCTTATCTTCTGGTACGTGCAAAGCGGTTGCTACTTGCTTGAGCGCTTCCACTCGCTGCTTCTCGTCTTTGATAAGTTCCGCATCTGCTAGTTCTAACAGGGTAAAGACACCAATCGCGAATAGGCGACTGTATTTGAACTTTGAGTTATGGGCGATCGCCTGCATTTGTGCTTGCAAATCCTCTGCACCTTGCAGGGAAGCTTTACCGTCGATCCAGTCGAACAGTTGTTGCGCCGATACGTTTTGCAATAATTGACGCAAGCGATCGGCATCTTGGCGATATCTCTGGGGATTATCTTCGATAGACTGACACAGCGCCTCAAAGATCGGTTCTTTATCCCGTTCTGGCTGGTAGCCCTGCATAAACCGCTCAAATGCCGTAACGACACCTAGAGCGTAGATGGGGTCATAGCGAAAATCAGCATTGACTGAGAGTAAATGCATTTCTACCATTAGTTCTTCTACCACCCGCCGATAGATCGTGTTAATCGGGCGGGTGTGTTGATTGTAGAAATTTCGCTTGGTATCGGAGACAGTACGCAGGTTATTCACAATTAAACATAGCGGGAAGACTTATTAAATTATTGTCTCGCTTTAACGTGACTTTTGCCAAGCCAAAGCCGATCGGTCTCAACGATTTACAATAAAAATCGGGAGTCGGGAGTCGGGAGTCGGGAGTCGGGAGTCGGGAAAATATCGGGTATGAGAAAAAAGAAGACAAGGGAGAAGTTAGAAATATGGTTACCCATCGCTGATAACTGATAGCTGATAACTGATAATGCGATCGCGAACTGCACGTCCTGAAGATATTGATTTTTTTCTGGCTCAGGAAGCTAGATCGGAATTTCAAAACTTTATTTTTTCCTCTAGCCGAGAACAACACCAGCACTACATAGACTCAGAAGATTGTCAATATTTCATCTTCCTAAATGATGAAACTGAAGCTGCGATCGGGTATGCAATTTTATCTGGTCTTACATCACCTCATGGCAATATTTGTTTAGTACGCATCGTTATGGCAAAACCAGGGCAAGGCTATGGTAAGCAGGCACTACGTTTGCTGTTAGATTGGGTTTTTAAGGAATACAAAGCTCATCGGTTCTGGTTAGATGTATTTGAGGATAACCACCGCGCTAGACACGTATATCAATCGGTAGGTTTTCGCGAGGAAGGATTGCTAAGAGAAGTCGTGAAGCAGCAAGATAAGTATGCCTCTCAAGTTGTTATGTCGATTTTGGAGCAGGAATACTTTCAGCAACTTTCTGAAAAAATTTGAATATGTTGTGTGGGCGAATACCCCTATGGATGCTGGTAGGAGCAGGTTTTGTCCAATGAACTTCAGACTTTGACACGGCTTCTCGCTCAACCTGCCCCTACAAACTTTTAACTTTTGAATTTCTTATGACTCTATCATCTGAACTAATTGCCCTCGCCGATTATATGACGGGTGAATTTGAGAATAAAGACCAGGCGATCGCCGATCCTGCTTGGTACGTCCACTTACGGCTGTGGCAAAAACCCGTCCCCCTATTTCAAGAAGATAGTATTACCCTATTTGCCGAACAAGCCAATGCTTTGTATTTAGATAAACCCTATCGTCCTCGGTTGATGCGAATGCAGGTGCGTGAGGATGGAAAAATCGAAGTACAATACTACATACCTAAAGATATCGCCGCCGTGCGCGGTGCTGGGGCAAATTCTGCGAGATTGCAACAATTTACTCCTGACGATTTTGAGTTATTGCCAGGTTGTTTATTAACTGTAATTTGGCAACAACTAGGTTCCAATGGCTACCACTTCAAAGCCGCAATCCCTCCCGATGTCAAGTGCTGTTTCACCTATCAAGGCAATACCCAACAAGTCAATCTCGGTTTTGAAGCCACAGCTGAAGAGTTTTTGAGTTACGACAAAGGCATAGATACAAATACAGGTGCGGCTAAGTGGGGCGCGATTATGGGTGCATATCGTTTCCGCAAAAAGTAAATTTTTAGAGTGTTCTGTCAAACAAGTCTTGGCGGGTGTTCTCCCAGTTTTACCCACATCCTACAAATACGAATCAACTGAGGACGGTTCATCTTTAAAGTCATAACTGTTGCTCTACCTATGGGTGTGAGTCCAACAATTTCTGTTGCCTCCTCGTTCCATAAGCACAGCAATTTCTAAAACGGTTACGAATTTGTTGCTGTAATTCAACAGAAATATATACACTCACGCTATGTCTGACTAGGAATGTAAATTTAGAGTGTATTTAGCTCTGGTTTTGAGGATCTTAAGTTGGTCAATCTACGTCAACAAACGATCTAGAACAGCTATTGCCTCTGTACAAAGTTGATTTTCAGCATTTCGAGCCAGTAACTCGTTTAGTTGAGTTTGAGCAGTAGGAGCTAGCAGACTATCTACTAAGGCTCGTAATTCATCTACACTTAGTCCTGATAAAATTTCTGCATCGGATGGACGAGAAACTAGTTTGCGATACGTCTCCATATCCAATAGTACGCCGACTTGTTCGCCCTCTTGATTCGTGATGTATTGTACTGAATCAGACATAGCTTTCTGCTCAAAAATTCTGATGAGTTGTAGAAATGTTACATGTCACGTCTCTACAACCCATACTTGCTTAAGGTTGCCAATTTGCCCAATCTTGGGGTTTGAGGAATGTTTCGTACAACTCGGCTTCGGGAGTGTTGGGTTCCGGCGTGTAACCGTATTCCCAGCGCACCAAGGGAGGGAGAGACATCAAAATTGATTCCGTGCGTCCGTTTGTCTGTAGCCCGAAGATCGTGCCTCGGTCGTAGACTAAGTTAAATTCTACGTAACGTCCGCGACGATAGAGTTGGAAATTGCGTTCGCGATCGCCATATTCTATATTCTTACGGCGATCGATAATGGGTAAGTAGGATGGTAAAAACGCCTCGCCGCAGTCGCACACGAAAGCAAAGATTGCTTCCCAGCTACGAGAGGGTTGATTACCCAGTTGGTTGCTATAAACAGCCGCCGGACTATCAGAATGGGGTCCGCGATATAACTGTCCTTCCCTACCATCTTGGTAATCAAAAAAGATTCCGCCGACACCGCGAGTCTCTTGACGGTGTTTCAAATAGAAATACTCGTCACACCAGCGCTTAAAGACTGGGTAGTATTCTGGATGATGGTTATCGCAAGCTTGCTTCAGTGTTTTGTGGAAATGGGCTGCGTCTTCAGCAAATGGGTAATAGGGGGTTAAGTCGATTCCGCCACCAAACCACCAAACGGGACCAGCCTCAAAATAGCGGTAATTCAGGTGAACTGTTGGTATGTAAGGGTTACGGGGATGTAACACCATTGAAGTACCCGTGGCATAAAATTTATGTCCTGCTGCCTCTGGGCGTTGGGTTAAAATCGACGGCGGTAAATGAGAACCCCATACCTCGGAGAAATTGACTCCTCCTTGTTCTA
>NZ_JBOFLP010000289.1:0-42376 GCF_051657925.1 Chroococcidiopsis sp. | reverse complement strand
CTCCTTCTACAGCGCTAATGAGTGGATTATCAAAAGTTTTTCTGAGCAAATTCACTACACCCTGTTTTACCATTCCTACATCAGTAATAATCGGCACGCGATCGCGAATTGCCTGAATTCCTGCTTCAATAGCGTTGGGACTAAAACGAATCAAATGCTGAAACTCAAAATCAGCCGTACTATGAATTACCCGTCTGACGATCGCATACTCAGCCGGACTAAATTTATCTTTATGCGTGCCAATTTCGCGATCGATAACCGCAAAACTCTGGGTCATGATGGGATGGATAGGGAAGTTCACAGTTATCAGTAATCGGTTGTCGTAGTAGGGGCGGGTTTAGCAAGCAGATTCACGGGCTTTAGCCATCATCTTCGTTCAAAACCCGCCCGTACAGTAATCGGTTGTCGTAGTAGGGGCGGGTTTAGCAAGCAGATTCACGGGCTTTAGCCATCATCTTCGTTCAAAACCCGCCCGTACAGCGATCGGTTGTCAGTTGTCAGCGATCGGTGACCTACACTAGTTCCACCATAAAACAAGTTTGCTCCACTGAAACTATACTTCTAATTTGAGTTAGTCAATGCAAGGCGATCGAGATGCTAGAGTATGTCAGTTATTGGGGAATAGGGAACGGGAAACAGCACAAATGACGAATGACAAATGACGAATGATAAATTATGCCAATCTACTTCTACTGGGGTGAGGATGAGTTTTCGTTGCAACAAGCAGTTAATGGCTTGCGCGATCGCTTCCTCGATCCAAATTGGATGAGTTTTAACTACACGCAAATTCCGCCTACACAATCCGACGCTGTAATTCAGGGACTCAATCAAGCGATGACACCACCATTTGGAATGGGTAGTCGTCTTGTTTGGCTGGTGGATACAACTGTTTGTCAAAATTGTTCGGATGACTTATTGGCTGAACTAAAACGCACCCTACCAGCTATTCCCGAGACTTCAGTTTTGTTACTGACAAGTCGCAATAAACCGGATGGCAGGCTGAAATCGACTAAACTTTTCCAAGAACATGCCGAAGTGCAAGAATTTGCGCTGATTCCACCGTGGAAAACCGATTTACTGCTTCAGCAGGTACGACAAGCCGCCCAAAACTTAGGGGTGAAGCTCACTCCCAGTGCAGTAGAAGCGATCGTTGAATCTGTAGGAAATGATACGCGACTGCTTTATAACGAACTGGAAAAGCTCAAACTCTATGCAGGTGAGAATTCTCCACCTATAGGCGAGAGGATTGTAGCAGACTTGGTTAAAGTCAATACTCAAAATAGTTTAAAGCTAGCAGAAGCAATTCGTCAGGGAGATACAAACAAAACTTTGATCCTCATCGGGCAGTTAATCAGCCGTAACGAACCCGTACTCAAAATCGTGGCGACGTTGATCGGACAGTTTCGGACTTGGCTATGGGTGAAGCTAATGTTAGAACGAGGCGAAAACTCGGAACAACAGATCGCTCAAGCAGCAGAAATTAGCAATCCTAAGCGAGTATTTATTCTCAAGCGAGAAGTGATGCAGATTTCTACACAGCAACTGATCGCTGCTTTACCCGTCTTGCTGGAATTAGAAGTGAGCTTGAAACAAGGTGCAGAACAAATAACGACGCTACAAACAAAAGCGATCGCCCTTTGCCAGATTTTTTCATCATCTAACAGCTAGCTGTAAGCTGGAATAAAGCGCAGGGAGACATGGCTGGAACTTCTAACTCTTAAAATGATTCAAAAGAACTGATGCCTCCGGTATGACATTTTCTGCCAACATAAAATATGACTAAATTTTGCTATCTCTATTTACTGACCAACTTCAACCGGATGTTATCGCGATCGCTGCTTATTGGCGCAATTAGCACGTTGAGTGTAGTGGCTGGACTACCCGATCTGCACAACTTCAGCAATTTCAACTTCAGCACTGCCGCATCTGCCCAAGACTTCAGCGAAGCCGAAGTTAATAATTATGCTAGAGCTGTTTTGGAGGCAGAACCAGTCCGCCAAACTGCTTTAACCGATCTCAAACAAAGTATGGGTTCTGAAGATTTACCCCGCATTGCGTGCGATCGCGAAGATAGCATCTCTAACCTACCAGATAACGCTCGCAGTATTGCCAAAGGATATTGCTCGCAGTATGAATCAATTGTGAAAAAATACTTTAGTTCTTTTGAAGAATTTAATCAAATTACCAAAACAGTCCAAAATAATCCCGATTTAAGACAGCGAATTCAAGATGAAATGCTGCGATTACAAGGCAGCCCTTAACGAAGTCGTAATTCGTAAGTCGTAAGTAGAGAATTAACTGCTCGTGCGCTCCCTGCTCCCTGATAACTGATGTTAACTATAACCGATCGCTTACCAGCTATTAATAGTGCTGTCAATGCTTTTACCTTGGTGCTGACGGCAGAGGAACGTAAGAAAAGCCGCCATCGCTTTGAAACTGAGGAAGGAGAAACGGTATTTTTACGTTTACCCAGAGGAACGGTGTTGCGGGATGGAGATATGTTGCGAACGGATAATGGCGAATATTTAATTTTAGTCAAGGCAAAATCAGAGCCAGTCTTGACGGTCACAGCAGCCACATCCTTAGATTTACTTAGGGCTGCATATCATTTGGGTAATCGTCACGTACCCCTAGAAATTGGTACTAACTATCTTCGCTTATCTCCCGATCCAGTTTTACAAGCAATGTTAGAACATCTGGGAGTCATGATAGTAGAAGAAGACGCTCCATTTCAGCCCGAAGTTGGCGCATATGGACATCATTAGTTTGTCATTTGTCATTTGTCATTCGTCATTTGTAGTTGGATGTGGAGCAATTGAGTATTCTCAATTTATTGCAGTTGGCGAGTCCGGCTTTACCTGTAGGGGCTTATAGTTATTCTGAGGGTATAGAAACGCTGGTAGAATGGGGGGCGATCGCAGATGCTAAAAGTTTGCAACATTGGTTGGAACGGGAATTGCATTTTGGCGCAATTCGGATTGAAGCGGCGATGGTGGTAAGGGCATACAATGCTGTTGCGACCAGCAATTTAACAGATTTAAATTATTGGAATAGTTGGCTATCGGCGGCGCGAGAAACGGAAGAGTTGCGTAATTCTAGTTGGCAAATGGGGCGATCGCTGGTGCGGTTGTTGTTGGAACTTGAGCCACAGTTAGAATCTATATTTAATGCGGTAGGTCATTCAGTGAATTATGCGATCGCCTTTGGAGTGGCTGCGCATTGCTGGCAAATTCCCCAAGATGCAGCTGTTTTAGGTTATTTGCATAGTTGGGCGACAAATCTAGTGACTGCTGGAATTAAACTGATTCCCTTGGGACAAACTGCCGGACAACAGATTTTAATCAATTTACAAACTTCTGTAGTTGATGCAACTGCTAAGATGCTAGTTTTAACAGATGACGAGTTGAGTAGTTGTAGTTGGGGTTTATCGCTGGCAAGCATGGCTCACGAAACTCAATATACGCGCTTATTTCGGAGTTAATAGTATTTGTAGCAGGGAGCAGGGAGCAGCGATCTGTTAGAACTTCTGACTTTTGACTTTTGACTTTTGACTTTCCCTCAACGGCTTAAAGCGATCGCCCCGATTCCCAAACCTAGCCACAAGAGAAAACAATACCTTGTCAGTTGTAGAGCTTGATGGATCTTTTCGGCTGTGATGGGATAAATTGCATCTCCAAGTAAAGGCTTTTGCTTGGCTACTCCCCGATACCAATTTGTCCCTCCCAGTTGCACGCCTAAGACAGCTGCATAGGCGCATTCGCTCCAACCCGAATTAGGACTAGGATCTTTAATTGCATCTCGCTGGCACATTTGCCACACATACATAGGCTGAAGCGATCGCAATGCGAGGGTTAATAATGTCAAACGACAAGGCAACCACGTCAATCGGTCTTCCAATTTAGCGCTAAATCTACCTAAATGAGTGTATGGTGCTTCTCGATAACCTACCATCGAATCGAGAGTACTTGCTGCTTTGTATGCCAAGGGCAGAAACGCCACATTTGTATATGGTATGAAGGCAGAGGCGATCGCGTAAAATAAGGGAGCCATGACCCCATCAGTCGCATTTTCCGCTACTGTCTCTAAGACTGCTCTCAAAATTTCTGGTGCTGAGAGTTCTTGCGTATCTCTACCAACATAAAGACTTAATTTTGCTCTGGCTCGCACTAAATCGCCTGCTTTCAAAGGTTGCAAAACATCTTCTGCTGCCGTTCTCAGACTGCGAAGTGCAAAACAGCTGGCTAATAAAATGCTATCTGTAACTAGACCCAGTAATGGATGTAATTGGCTAGCAATGTAAACCATTAACCAGCTAACAGCACCGCTGCCAAGAATTAATCCCAATCCTAAAACCACACCTGCCCAGTAGAGCGATCGCTCCGATCTCAAATATTTGAATGCGAAATAATTAAACTGAGAAATTAACCATCCCATCACCCGCACCGGATGGGGAAAATCCCAAGGATCGCCAATTAAGTAGTCTAAAACTGCGGCGATGAGAAGAGAGCTGAGGGAGCTGAGGGGGAAATGCAAAAGCCAAAAATTCTTCACTTCTCGTTCCCAAATTCAGAATTATTTCCTTGTTCCTCGCGCCTGATTATTCCCTGACTCCTCACTCCTCGCTCCTCGCTCCTAAACAACAAAATTTGTTTCTTCTCCTTGAGCGGCTTGCCAACTACGGGCATCGTAGTAGAGATCGGCAAGAGTAATACTATACAATGCTTCTCTCATTTTTTGATGCAATCGTTGCCAGAGCGTAAAAGTGACCCAATCTTCTGCTTGTCCTGGTTCTGGTTGATGGTGGGGCAAAGGTTCGATAGTTTCTCCGACAGCAGCGAGAATTTCACCTAATGAAATTGCCGCAGGCGATCGCGCTAATTTGTATCCTCCTTGGACTCCCCGCACCGATGTTACTAATCCTGCTCGTCGCATTTCAATCAGTAATTTCTCTAAATAAGGAGCAGGAATTTCTTGCCGAGCGGCAATTGCTTTAACTGCTACCGGAGTGTAATTTGGTTGCAGGCTCAGATCGAGCAATGCTTTAACGCTGTAGTGACCCCTAGTTGTCAGCTTCATTTCTCAGTTATCAGTTATCAGTAAGGCAAGAGGCAAGAGGCAAGAGGTTTTTTACTGACGACTTACGACTTACGACTTCTATTCTCGCTCTTTTTATATTTAGAGAAAATTACTTTACACATTGATGCGTGCAGCAAAAATCACGTAGTTGTCTTCTGGGGTAGAGCAATTTTTCAGTTTAATTACCTACTGAGGGTAGATAAATAGACGAACGTCACTCGTTCCCGAACGAATAATTTTTACCGAAGATAGCGATCGAGATCGCTACCACACAACCAACAGTACTTCAGTCAGTTTTTGCCAATGCTATTTCCTGAGGATGATTCGATTCGATCGGGGATTGACAAAGCTCGGACAGTTATTAGGATGATTCCTACTATTTTCAATCAAAAAAATTTTCAAAATTAAGATCGAAAAGCTGAAAGAATCACTATAATCAGTGTATTATAGTTAGCTAAGCTGATATAAAGCTAAAGTAAACTAAATCATAGCTTCAGTTAGCTGACAATCAAAACTGTAAACCACCTGCTCCAGTCAAAACAAAACTAAGTTGATGAATAAAAAGAAAAAGATCGAGCCTCTAGCCGGAGAAGCACTGCTCAAGAAAGTCAAAGAGCTAGATAGCCTGAGTAAAGAAGAAAAGGCAAAGGAATGCGGCTACTACACGACTACCAAAAATGGTGTAGAGCGTGTCAATATGATGAAGTTTCTCAACGCGCTAATAGATGCGGAAGGGATTGAATTAGATAGTACTTCCAACTCGAATGGGCGTGGCGGACGTAGTGCCAGCTACCGCATTAGCGTTCAATCGAACGGTAATTTGCTAATTGGTTCGGCATATACGAAGCAAATGGGTTTACAACAAGGAGATGAATTTGTCATCACTCTAGGGAAAAAACACATTCATCTCAAGCAAATAGATGGAGCAAAAGAAGACGTAGAGGCTACAGCTTGAGATTTAGGGGACGCGATCGCATCCAAATCGATCCGCTATTTCGTCAGACTTCAAGCTCAATTTTATCACCAGCAAACAGTGCCTCAAGTTTTGCTAGAAAAGCGCTTTTTGAGAGTTGCAGAGTTAGTTTTTCACCCAAAAGTAAAGCTAGCGGGTGAAAGACTAAGCTGTTCAACTTGCAGTAGCGCGATAACTTTATTCAGTTACTTAGGCGGGTACTTATCGAGTTCCCATTGGAAAAACGCAGCTTAACAATCTTTCCACCAGAGGCAAGCAATTTATTGTTAAGGTTTCCTGACTAGAACTGATAAAGCCCGCCACTTATATTATCGATCGCAAATTCAATTTGCGATTGACAGGGCGTTGACAATTAAATCTACTACTCACTAGGCACTAGCCACTACTCACTTTTTGGCAACGCTAATTCTTCTACAGGTAGTGAAACTTTGAGATAAGGATGAAGCGCTTTGCGAGTTGTTGCTAGTTTACACGTTAAAGCAATTTGTTCCCGTTCGAGTAAGCCTAAAACTTGCTCTGGTCGATCTCGATCGACAATTGGTAACTGATGTAACCCCCTGGCTCCCATTCGAGATAGAGCCTCAGATAAAGGTTCATCCGTGTAAGCATAAAGTAAATCGGTCGTGCAAATATCGACCAAACGAGTATCGGCATTTTCCCAAGTTGCGATCGCTCGATTAATATCTTCTAAAGTCACAATTCCTAGTAGTTGCAGTTCGGGATTGACCACCAAAGCACTGCGACAATGAGCGTTAGTCATGGATAAGCCTGCTTGAGATACAGACATAGAATCTGGCAACATTAGAGGCGATTCATAAATTGCTTCTCTTACCAATATTTGCTGCACAATTTCTCGATCTTCGTCTCCAACTAAATTCAAATTCAACTGCTGTAAATTTGCGCTAGATTCAGGAGTTACGCTTTTTTTCAGCCGTTCTACTAACCAGACACTTAAGCCTACCGCCGCCATTAACGGTAAAACAATGCGATAGTCGCGCGTCAATTCAAATAATAATAGAATTGCTGTTAAAGGAGCTTTAGCACTCCCAGCTAATACAGCTGCCATTCCCACCATCGCGTAAGCCGGCGGACCCGCCATATACATGCCAACTTGTGGCAGCAATGCCGCTAAAATTTTGGCATAGGCTGCCCCCAACGAAGCACCGAGAAACATTGCTGGAGCAAAAACCCCGCCCACCAAACCGCTACCCATACTAATCGCCGTAGTCACTAGCTTCAGCACCAGCAGAATCAACAATAGCAGCAAAGAAAACTCGACATCCTGAAGCACAGCTTCCACAGTTTCGTATCCAATGCCTAAAATCTGCGGATAGAGCAAAGCCACTAAGCCGACACAAGCACCACCAATAACTGGATGTATTGGTAAAGGAACTCGACCCAACCAAGCAAAACCCTTAACTTGTCCGCGAAAACAGGCTCGTCCCCAAATGAGTAATTGAGTGTAGGCGACTGAAATAACGCTAGCAGCGATTCCCAAGCCGACATAGAGTGGTAGCTCTAAGGGGCTGCGAACCTCGTATACAGGTAAAGCAAAAGCTGGCTGTCCTCCCAAACCAATTTGGGCAACCAGCGCCGATACAACTGCTGCCAGCAAGACGACGCTAACAGCCGAATTAGCAAATGTCGTTCCCAACACCACTTCGAGAGCAAAAAATACTCCTGCAATGGGAGCGTTGAAACCTGCTGCCAGACCTGCTGCTGCCCCTGCACTTAAAAGTAGACGCTGGCGTTCCTGCGAGACTTGGAGGACGTGAGCAAGTAACACGCCAAAATTAGCTCCAATTTCGACACTGGGACCTTCAGGACCGAGCGAAGCACCACTACCCAAAGATACAGAAGCAGCTACCATCTTGGTTACAGGCTGGAGTCGCTGCAAAATAGCATGTCGCGTGGCACTACCAGAAGCAGCAGCAATTAAAGAAGACAGCCCAGGACCGAAATCTTGCCTGCGCGCCAGCATCAATCCGACGATGAATCCGCCCAGAGTTGGAACCAGAGCAATCGTCCACGCACCCCAAGCGGAGAGCGTCCCCATCAAATTAACAAAAGCAACGTAGTGAACGAGTTCGATTAAATAGTGAAATGTCACTACACCCATACCCGTACCACCGCCAATCAATACCGCTAGAAGTAAGACAACGGCTTCTGGAGAAGGCTGAAAGCGATTGAGAATGTGGGCAATAGGGTTAGAAGTAGCAGCGAGCCCGCCAGATTGTGGCTGACTCACCTCAGGCAGGGAACGATCGGTCATTTAGAGATAAAAAACGAAAAATAAAGTTAAATTTTTTTCACAATCTACTATTACTCATTCTCAGCGATCTTTCTGAAGCCAGACAAGTAGATAGTTGGGATTATTTAAGAAGCTTTGCTAAGCAAGTGCGATCGCGCTCGAAAAAGAGTTATAAGAGTGCTTAAATGTAGGTTGAGAGCTAATTAGCAATCCCTCATCCTCTCGCGTTCGTCATAGGCAACCGCAAATGACAAATGACTAGAGTAAAGTGAGTAGTGAGTTGTGAGTAGTGGCGATATGAGTTGGTAGCAACGAGAGCTGGTGGCTAGCCACTCACAAATGACAAATGACAACAAACACCATCTAGCTTGTAGCTTAACTATTTTCAGTATGCATATAAAATCAGACGATATATTGAATTAGCGTTTAAGATAGAAAAAATAAAAATTCATAGATTCACGTAATCGAACGCTCTAGGCGTGAAGAAACTCGTAAAGCCCCAAATACTTTCAAAGACAGGGGCTAATATCAGAGCGGCTGGTATATACTTTTACCAGTTTTGTCAAAAAGGTTTGGCAGGAGCTACCTATTGCCGTGGTTTGCATCCGCCAGTCCCCACCCTCGACTTGTGGACAAAAGCTAAATTTTTAGTTTGGTTCGATCGCGATCGCTTTATTGGCTAGAATTAGCAGTTTTAAATTGCTTATGCCAACTATTATCACGATCCCCAGGTTCGACGCATTAGGTTATCGCTGATGAACACTCACACTGGAAACCACTCTCTCACTTGCCCGATTTGTCAACGTACCGAACAACTCAAGCCAATCAAAGGCAATCGCGGGCTTTTTACCTGTCCTTATTGCCAAGAAAAACTAGTTGTTAGTTGGAGCGGTCATTACGTTCGCGACCCCCATTGCTTAAAACAAGTTATGGTAGCACACGCGCTACGTCGTCAAAGCCGACCTTGGGCAAGAATCATCCGCGACCTTGGTTCGCTCAAACGTCCTGTAGCAGTCTTAACTGCGGGTAGTATCTTTTTGTTAGGGATTAGTATCTTCAGTCTAGATAGTCTCAACAAACAACAATCTCCCTGGGACAGATTGGTGGAAGATGTTAAGGAAATAGCAAATTGAGTCAGTTATCAGGGAGCAGGGAGCAGGGAAGCGGGTAGAGGGCGAGGTGTCCTCGCCATCGGAGCCGCGTAGCAGGGAGCAGTTGCCAGTTATTAATGACTGGTTAATTCTGACTTTTGACTTTTGACTTACGACTTCTCCCTTGTAACTAGCGTCCAGCCAGAGACTTGACCGAGAGATTTAACTGATGGTAGCTGCAAGCGCTTGAGGGTAGAACGATCTAATAGTAGAAAAGGTTGGGGTTGCTGCCAACGTTGTTGCAGTTGGCTGAAGCTGCTACTAATGACGCGGCGATCGCTGTAAAAATCTAAGGAAGGACGATTATAGGCAAAGGAAGTGTAGATTTCTCGGTTTGGAGGTGTGCGAGCTTGAATGAGAGCAGCTACGGGTTTGACTTGGTAGGCTTCTGCTAGTTCCCAAACCCAGTGGTGAGAGGTGACGAAGAGTAGCAGGGCAACGTACATGCCCCAAATAAGTACGATTATAAATTGTCTTTCTCCCCTCACAGCTAACCAAGCACTCAAAGTCATCGTGCCTGCTACTGCTGCTAAAATCCACTGTAATTCCCAGTCTGGCGCGGTATTCCAAGAACTATAGTAGAGACTAGCTGCCCAAGCCACCACCGCTAGTAAAGTTAAAAATGCGATCGCGTAGCGGGGATATTTAGCTGGATAGGGTTGCTGCCAAAACTGAGTTAACTGGACTCCTACAGCCAAAGCGATCGCGGGGTAAACTGGTAAAACATACCAAGGCAGTTTAGTTCCCATTAACGAGATTGCTAGCAAGTAGCCTCCGCCCCAAACCAAAATCAGTTTTGCCCAACTCCAGTTGCGATGATTCCAGGTATAAAGCAGACCGCTAGGTAAAAAGATTAACCAAGGGAAGCAGTATTTGAGAATTTCAAGCAAATAAAACCAGGGGGGATGTTGGTGGTTTTCTACCGCTTGCCAAATCCGGCTGAGGGACTGATCGACGACAGCGCGATCGGTAAACTGATGTCCGTATTCCCACCACTGAGCAGCATACCACGCCGCTACAGGCAAGCTCCCGATCGCGATTCCACCCCATAAATACCAACTACCTAACAAGCGGGGCGTATCCCAAAAGAGAAATAACAGGGCGATCGCTCCGAGTAACAGCCCTACCATACCCTTAGTTAGTCCAATCAATCCTAAACCGATGCCTACGCCCAAGCAGTAGCGCAGATTGCGTCGCGATCGCAACAAACACCAAACTGTAAAGAGAAAAAAACTGACGATCGCACCATCTAACATTGCCAGCCTGCCATGACGTAGTACGGGTAGCATGACTAGGTAAACCAAAGCCGAGAAAATCGCTGGCGTGCGATAGTGAAAGATTTCTCGTCCAATACTGTATAAAATTGGTATGCCAAGCGCAGTTAGTAATGCCCCTGGTAAACGAGATGTCTGCTCATTGACCCCACCAATGGTATAGGTGAGAGCGATGAGCCAATGCATGAGGGGTGGTTTATTTAAATAAGGTTCGCCGTTTATAATTTTTGGGTGAAGCCAGTTTGCAGGCGATCGCCATATTTCTCTCGCGACTTGCGCCACCGTGCCTTCATCCCAGTCTCGCAATGGTAAGTCACCCAAGTTTTTAGTATATAGAAGTAGTGCTGCCAAGAGCAGCCCCCAAATCCATAACCAATCGGCTCGGCTATGCAGCTGAGATTTCCAATGCTTAGCATTATCCCCAGTCAAAATCCAACGACGCATCTAAGTTTTAACACTCAAGGTTAGGTGTCAATAGAGTAGTGAATTAACGTTCCACTTTGTAGCTGTTTGGCTTGTCTCAGGTGTCAGCAGGGAACGAGTACAATTTACCACTTCTTTCTATTCTTGCCACAATGACTCGATCGCCCAAATTCTGAGACTATCCTAGATGCTGCGCGGGCTTAACTGACAAGGCGATCGGTTACCATTCTCGATATAGTTTTTGGGCGTAAAACATAATTTCTTCGTTTGGCAGGCGGATTTTTGGTTTTTGCCTGGGATATAAATTCTCGATTGTTTCTGTATCCTGCCGAATCACTTCATCTACTGCTTTGAGTAACGAATTCTTTAACAAGGTTTTTAAAACTAAATTCTGAATCTTGGCAAAAACTAAAACAAATGTCTTAGTACAATTTTCTGTTTCAGGATATAAAGAATGAATTTGAATAAATTGACCGGCAGGAATTGTAGCAACAAATGAGGTTAAACAAGGAAAGGAATATTCAAATTGATTGACAAATGTTTTAGGAACAGTGAGTAAAACTGGATTGCTAGCAAGCTCTCCTAGCGTGTTACTGTCTCTAGTAACTTTCTGGAGGAGTTTTGTACTGTAGCCATTCTCCTGGTATTCATTGACCTCAATCGCTTTAATTCTAAATATTTCTCGATGCGTACCATTCTGATGGTTGTAGTCATAATTAATTAAAAGATTGCTCAAGAAGTCACCTTGAATACTCTTAGAACCCGCTACACCAGCAAATTCAAAACTAGGGGTAATTCTTTCAATTAATTCGGGAATGGGAATTTTCGGCTCATATCCTCCATACGTCCAGATATTATCGCCGATCGCAGTCAAATCTAATTTTTCTAACAAAGGTTGAGTTACTGTTTCCTCTCGGTACAACCGTCCTTGCGTGTCAAATTCTAAAGCGTGAAACGGACAAGTAATAGTATTTCGCTCTCGACAAATCCAGCCATCGGAGAGAGGAGCTTGCATATGAGGGCAAATATTATCTAAGCCAAAGACTTCACCTTGTTGATTTTGCCACAGTACATAATCTCGACCGTTAAGAGTAATTTTATGAGGTTTATTGACTCCTAGCATTGAGCGATGAGCAATCAACCAAGGCGCACCAGGGAGAATAGGATGCATAGACTGACCTACAAATTGACCTAAAATATATGACGGTTTATTCGTATTTCTTGAAAATATGACGGAACGTTCGTGTTTATCAAGCAAGGGTGGTGAGTCACCTACAAAATCTATGCGTCGTTCGCCGAAGCAACAACGAGGTAAGCAAAGGGTAGAAAGAATTTTAGATTCTGCGGCTGAGGTATTTGCTGAGGTAGGTTATGAAGCCGCTACAACCCATGCGATCGCAACACGGGCAAATACAGCGGTTGGTTCGCTTTACCAGTTTTTCCCTGATAAAGCAGCGATCTTTCGCGCCCTAGAAATTCGTCATGTCGAACGAGTAAAAGCAATGTGGGCTAAGGTAAACACGCCTAGCATTATTCAGTTACCTCTGAGACAGATGATTCAACAGCTAGTAGCCGCTGTTGCCAAACTGTTCGAGCAACCAACATCTCGTGTTGTTTTCGTGCAATTTTTCACCGCACCAGAAATATTTCAAACAATTGACGAGAGTTTGACTCAAGAGGCGATCGCATTTATGGCTAGTTTATTGAAACAGCGCCATCCTACTTTGAGTGACGGACGGTGTAGCCTATTAGCCGAAGTCTGCGTTCATTGCAGCAATACGTTAATTCTAATTGCTCTACGCAGCAGCGAAACTCACAGCCAGCAACTCATTCAAC
Organism: Chroococcidiopsis sp.; assembly: GCF_051657925.1. Classification (NCBI taxonomy): domain Bacteria; kingdom Bacillati; phylum Cyanobacteriota; class Cyanophyceae; order Chroococcidiopsidales; family Chroococcidiopsidaceae; genus Chroococcidiopsis; species Chroococcidiopsis sp. The sequence goes on along the minus strand of NZ_JBOFLP010000289.1, from coordinate 29,392 downwards.
AGATTGAAGATTTACTCGTATCCTACCTCAGTCCTCATGTCGGTGATGAGGTATTGCAGGACAAGGTAATGAAAGTAATGAAATGTCCTCACTGCCAATCCGAACGACTCTCTAAAAACGGGCATCGCCACGGCAAGCAGCGTTATTTGTGTAAAGATTGTGGCAAGCAGTTTCCAGCTTGGAAGGGATAAGCTCATGGTTCAAATTGTTGCATCATCATCCCTATTTCCCGTGTAGCCGGATCGGGACTTTCTAACAATTTCTCGAAAAGCATTGGGAATATAGATGATATAGCAGGGAGTAGGGAGCGCACGAGTAGATGAAAAAGTCTCAGCACAAGCGCAAGCTTTTAGTCAGTTAATTTGTCCTAATCTTTCCGCTCTTTGCTGTATATCTACATTACATATGTACGCTTTCAAACTAACATCTACTTTAGTTGCTTTTCGTATTGCGCCATCGCTTTTCGGTACAGTTGTACAGACTGCGCCATTTCCGCCAAGATCTCGTTTTGCTCCTGCACAATGCTTTGCGCTTCTACAGCCTGCTGTCGTGCCTTTTCAGCATCACGCCGCGCCTCTTCAGCAACATGTCGTGCCTCTTCAGCAACACGCCGCGCCTCTTCAGCCTGCTGCCTCATAACATCCTTTGTCTGCCGCATCTCCTCCGCGAATTCTCGGCTCTCCTCAGAAGTCTGACGGTCTTTCTCCGACTGAATGCGCTCTTGTTCGGCAACATATTGGTACAATGCAGCTTGCTTCTGCTGCTCGGCACTTATCCCTCGCTTTATTTCCGACTCGTGCCGATATTGTTCGGCGTTTTGCCGTTCCCGTTCCGCTTCCTGTCGCTGTTGCTCGCTTTCTAGCATTGTTCTCTTCTCCGTCTAGTTAGTCAAGCCGCAAGGTTAAACTAACAATCGAGTTGACATCACGACTAGATGCAAACAACTAGAGTATATCTATATTTTTCATGTAAGGAATCTACCCAAGGCGATCGCCTGTGCTACTTCGATCGCATCTCATCGACAAAAACTTTCACGGAAAGTATCTTTCAATACAGCAAATAAATCATTATTCCCATGCTTCCCTTCTTTGTAAATCCTCAGATACAGTAACAGTACAACTCGCGTGGAGAAGATTCAACCATGCTATGTGTAGACGAACTGTTAACGCTGGAGTTGTTTCAACAGCTTTCCCAAGAGCAGATTCACTGGGTTTGCGATCGCGCTCAAGAAATGGAGCTATCTAGCGGCGAAGTCTTTGTCAAACAGGGAGATCCGCCACGCGGCTTTTATGTCATGCTATCAGGTCGGGTGAGCATTACCCGCATCAGCGAAGGGATCGAAATGCCGATCGGACAGCACCAAGCACCTGCTTTTTTTGGCGAGATCCAAGTTTTAACTGATGAACCAGTCCCCGTAACATTACGCGCTCTTTCTAATTGTCGGCTCTACGAAATCTCAGGCGATGACTTTCGTACCCTACTACATAGTTGCCGAGGCTTCGAGCGTTTAATATTTCAAGCCGTACAGAAACGATTGCGCGGTTTAGAGTCTTTTATTCAAAACCGCGAGAAAATGGCAGCTCTAGGCACGCTAGCGGCTGGCTTAGCACACGAACTTAACAACCCGGCGGCGGCTGTAATTCGTGCTTTGCAAGATATTACCCCAGCATTGCTCGAACTCCAACGGATGAACTTTGTTTACGGACAGCGCCAGGTAGAGGCAGAACATACAGAAAAATGGCTCAAAGCGCGTGACGATGGTTGGGATGCGGTTGTTAACCGTCGCATGAACCCCATTGAATTTAGCGATCGCGAGGAACAATTGCTTGAGTGGTTAGAAGACTATGGCGTAGAAGATGCTTGGAAACTCGCCGAACCATTAGCAGCTGGAAATGTAGATACAGAGACTTTAACCGAGCTGATGGAGCGCTGGAAGGACGATCCGACAGAATTAAAAGATATGGGGTTGCGCTGGCTGGCGCTGTCTTTTGAGGTTATGTGTACGGTTTCGAGTGGCTTGCGGGGAGCGCAGCGAATTTCTCAGCTCGTCCAGTCGATGAAATCCTATTCTTACATGGATCGCGGCGCGCAACAAATTGTTGACGTTCACGATGGAATTGAAGATACATTGCAATTATTTGCTTACAAATTCAAGCAAGGAATTGAAATTCAGCGGGATTACGATCGCTCTTTGCCTAAAATTCTCGCTTTCGGTAGCGAGTTGAATCAAGTTTGGACGAACTTAATTGATAATGCAGTTGATGCGATTGCGGGGAAAGGAGTAATTGAATTAGCTACCGCTCAAAATGGCGATTATATCCAGGTACAAATTACCGATTCTGGTGCGGGAATTCCCGTAGAAATTCAGTCGCGAATTTTCGAGCCTTTCTATACAACAAAGCCTGTAGGTTCGGGTTCGGGGTTGGGTTTAGATGCAGTGCGGCGGATTATTGAGAACCGCCACCAAGGGACAATTTCATTTGCATCGCAACCAGGGAAGACTTGTTTTACAGTTTGTCTACCGATAACGACACACAGTTATCAGTGAATAGTTATCAGTTATCAGTGACTAATAACCTATAGTTTCCAGGCTATATCCATGACTCATTTTAATCATCTAGAGGTTTTGTTTCCGTGCGCTCTTTCCAATAGCCAGGTTTTCGGCTGCAATGCATAACAGCTAGGATAAGAATATATTCTGACTCAACTGTGTAAAGAATTCATAGGGAAATTTTCGCGTCAGACATCTCCGAATATCTTCATCAATAACGCGCCAACGAGTAGGTGATTCCCTAATTCTATAGATTGCGTCCTCGACAGCATCAATAAACGCTTGCGCTACTTCAGTACGATTCTCAGCATAGTATTGAACAGCTGCGGCATATTCAGCAAGTGCTTCAGGGTGAAATACATATCTCATTACTCCAGCAACCGCCTCACATGCGCTAAAGCTTCATCTCCCGAAATAGATAGAACAGTACCTTTTTGGATTTCGTCTCGCCGCTGTTTCGCTTCGTTAATCCAAGCTGCTTGAACCCTTGGATCTGCATCAAACTCTAAGCTTTCTACTAATTTTTCTGCTAAAAGCGCCCTTGATTCACCTGGTAAGGATAATGCTTCTTCTAAAAGCCTCTCGATCGATAGCATAACTATTAGCCTTAATCTTCATCATTAAAAATATAGTAACTTACATCAATAACTAATATCTTAAATTTATAGCAATTCTAAATCATTCACAATATGCCGACGTTTTTCTAATGTAGTGAGCAAAGCTTATTCCTCGATCGCATAGATGGCTGGCAATTGTCGATACTTTTCGTCCATGTCAATACCGTAACCAACAATAAAGCGATCGGGAATTTCAATTCCCAAGTAATCAATCTCAACTTGAACTTTGCGGCGTGAGGGTTTATCGAGTAAAGCGCAAAGTTTGAGCGAGGATGGATTATGAGTTTTCAATATTTCTATTGCTTTTGAGGTTGACAACCCAGTATCGACAATATCTTCAACTAAAATAACATCCTTGTTGTTAATAATACCTTCAGCCAAACCCATTAACATTTTGACTTCACCCGAACTAGTGGTAGAACAACCATAGCTAGATAAACGGATCAGTTCGACATTACAAATCGGAGTTTGCATCTGCCGGATCAAATCGGCAAGAAAGATAAACGATCCTTTCAAAACACCAATGACAATTGGAAAGTTATTCTGATAATCTCGATCCAAATCCCGTGCTAATCGCTGTACTGTTGTTGCTATTTCTAACTGAGAAATGAGTGGAACGAGTTTTTTATCCATAGTTATTTTACTTCACCATAAACTCATCTAATTCAGCAATTCGAGTCTGCTTCTCTTCCGGACTCAAAAATGTTGCTTGAAAGGAATTTTTCACTAATTTATAAATATCTTGCCTGCTCAAAATTAAAGCTGATTCTATTTCCTGTAAATTCTCAGCCACGTAGCCGCCAAAATAAGATGGATCGTCAGAATTTACTGTTACGCACAATCCCATATCTAATAATTGTTTAATGTTGTGCTTTGCCATCGAATCGAAAACACAAAGTTTGATATTAGATAGCGGACAGACAGTCAGGGGAATTTGTTTCTCAATTAAATATTCTAATAACTTCGGGTCATCGATGCAGCGTACGCCGTGATCGATACGAGATACGCCTAAAAGATTTATGGCTTCCCAAATATATTCTGGTGGTCCTTCTTCGCCTGCGTGAGCAACGGTACGAAATCCTTCTTCTCGGGCTTTATCAAAGACTTTTTGAAACTTTGAAGGTGGATTTCCGACTTCTGAAGAATCCAAGCCTACGGCTGGAATTGTCTCTTTGTAAGGTAAAGCTTGTTCCAAAGCTTCCATTGCCGATTCAGCGCTTAAATGTCGTAGAAAACAGAGAATCAAATAAGAAGAAATGCCGAGTTCTTGTTGTGCTTCCTGTAGAGCGCGATAAATTCCTCGATGAACCGTTTCAAACGAAATCCCTCTAGACGTATGACCTTGAGGATCGAAAAAGATTTCGGTGTGACGCACGTTTTGGGCAGACGCTTTTTGCATGTATGCCCAAGTTAAATCGTAGAAATCTTGTTCTGTTTGCAACACGCTCATTCCTGCATAATAGAGATCGAGAAATGATTGTAGGTTTTGAAAGTTGTAGGCGGCGCGAATCTCTTCTACCGACTTATAGGGTAGTTGAATGTTGTTGCGATCGGCTAATGCAAACATCATTTCTGGTTCGAGGGAACCTTCAATATGAATGTGCAACTCGGCTTTAGGTATCTGGCAAAAGAATGAATTCATGGTGAAAAATTAGTCATTTGTCATTTGTCATTTGTCATTTGTGAGTAGTCAGTAACTTTTGACTTACGACTTACGACTTATTCAGATGTACCGAAGCGTAATGTCATGAACACAAATCGAATCACGAAGACTGCGGCTAAAATCCAAGTTGCGATCGTAACTTCGTGAGCTTTACCTTGCAGTGCTTTGGCAATTGGATAGGTAATAAAACCAACTGATAATCCAGTGGCAATCGAGTAGGCAAGGGGCATAAATAGAATTGTCAAAAATGCTGGAACAGCTTCAGCTACGTCACCCCAACGAATATCTGATACACCTGTCATCATTAACACGCCTGTAATGACTAGGGCGGGCGTAGTGGCGTAGGCGGGAATTGCCTCGAATAAAGGAACTAAGAAGATCGCCAGGATAAATAATACGCCCACGATCGCAGCTGTGAAACCCGTGCGCCCCCCTTCCGATACGCCTGCGGCTGATTCAGCATAGGTAGTGACTGTAGACGTACCGATCAGCGCCCCGGCTGTTGTTCCCACTGCATCGGCAAATAGTGCTTGATTGACTCGCGGTAGTTTTCCATCCTCCTTAATGTATCCTGCCTTCATGCCAACTCCAGACAGAGTACCAACGGTGTCGAAAATATCGACAAACAAGAACACCAAAAGTACAGCAATAAAGTCGAGAAAGTTGTTAGCGGTTAATCGCGATAAACCGAAAATGCCTTGTCCGATGAGATCTGTCGGTAAAGTAGGGATCTGGAAAATTCCTTTGGGCGGGGGTGTAACACCTAAAATCCAACCAAGTAAGGCGGTGGCGAGTACTCCCCAGAGTAATGCCCCCTTAACGCGGCGCACTAAAAAAGCTGTAGTAATAATAATTCCGGCAACAGCGAGTAGAGTATTAGGTTCTCTGAAGCTACCGAGGGTTGTTTTTGTCACTTCGCTGGCAATAATTAGCCCAGCACCTCCAGTTTTCGGATCGCCAGATATCCCAATATAGGCAATAAATAAACCAATCCCTACTGATGTTGCTGTTTTTAGCGACATGGGAATGGCATTGACAATTTGACTGCGAACGCTGGTGAGGGTGAGGGCGATAAAAATCAATCCTTCGGCAAATACAGCCGCTAGCGCCAAACGCCAATCGATTTTTAGGGTTAAAACGACAGAATAGGCAAAAAAAGCGTTTAATCCCATGCCTGGGGCGAGGGCAAAGGGATAGTTGGCAACAAATGCCATTACGAGCGTCCCAATTGCCGCTGACGCTGCGGTAGCAAAGACTTGTTCGGCAAATAAATCTTTTGGCTGTTGTAAAAAAATCGCGTCCGATAAAATTAGGGGATTGACGACGAGGATGTATGCCATCGTCATGAAGGTAGTTACTCCCGCCAGCGTCTCGATGCGGAAGTTAGTTCCATAACGATCGAATTGAAAAAAACGAGCGATCGCTGCTTGCCAACCCGTATACTGTGGCGTAGGTGGTTGTTGTAGTTCTAATCGATCTGTATCGCTGCTCATTCTTTGGCTGTCTCCACCAAGTTATCTTTGCTTATCAATATTGAGGAAGTTACCAGCAAACGTCAGTCAGGCTTGTTACTCTAACGACATCAATGCTGCCTTTTGCACCTAAATTTAGTGACTACTGGGTGCATACTGTATGTCGTTGTTCGATCGCTTTTTTGTGTCAAAAAACACAAACTCATAACTCGATAAGAAAAGTTAACTGGCGCTGGCTAAAGCTGACTATTGCAGTTAGAGCGCCAGAGACTAGAATGTGGCTCAAATTAACCTTCCACCTCAAATACCATTAACAAATCTCAACATTCAATGAGAATACTCCTTAAGAGAGATTATCTGAAGCGATACAAATCTTTGAAATTTGAAAACAGTATTGAATTATTTACCTAAATATGCCTCTAGAACTTGAGGATGTTGTTGCATTTCCTCTGGGCTACCATGAGCTAAGTTGCGCCCCTCTGCCATGACCCAAACGCGATCGCATAGGGACATAATCACATCCATGTTGTGTTCGATAATCAAAAATGTCATACCTTCGCGGTTCCAAGTTAGAATGCGATCGCAAATTTGTTCGATCAATTTCGGATTGACACCTGCCGCAGGTTCGTCTAACAAAATTAACTTGGGTTGCGTCATCAACGCCCTTGCCATTTCCAATAACTTGCGCTGTCCTCCCGATAGCGCCCCCGCATACTCGTGCGCCATATGCGCCAAGCCCACCGACTCTAGTAGCGTCATCGCTTGTTCTCGCAGGATTTGCTGTTCTTTGGCGATCGCCCAAGGTTGAAATTGCAACCGCCAAAAGTTCTCTCCGTCTTGCTTTTGCGCCCCCAGCATCATGTTTTCTAGGACTGTTAGCCGCGAAAGCGTCCGTGCGACTTGAAACGTGCGTACCATTCCCTGTAGGGCAATTTGATAGGTTCTCAATTGCTGCACTGGCGCGCCGTCAAAAATTACCCAGCCGCGATCGGGGCGAATAAAATTTGACAGTAAGTTAAATAGAGTTGTCTTACCCGCACCATTGGGACCAATTAATCCTGTAATACTTCCTTTCGCTACTTCGAGATCGGCATTATCCACAGCCTTAATCCCGCCAAAACTTTTGGTAAGACCGCTAGCTGATAATAGTGGCATTGGTTGGGATTGTATATCTTTTGCTTCCATTTTTGTGAGGGAGTAGGGAGCTGTTATCAGTGACCAGTGACCAGTGACTACTTTCCAAGTGTCAATTCTTCTTTCTTACCTAATATTCCTTGTGGTCGCCAAATCATCAATATCATCAGTAGTAAGCCGATAACCATAATCCGAAACGCACTCAGGCGCACGTCATCGAGGGGTACGATTTTAGGTAAGACAAAACGGGTAGCGCTGTCGTAAGCAAAGAAAACAACTGCACCGAGGATCGTACCGAAGTTGTTACCCGCACCACCTAAGATCACCATAATCCAAGCATCGAAAGTTGTCTGCGGCTGAAAATCATTCGGGTAAACTGAAGTTTGCTGCCATGCATACAAAGCACCAGAAATCCCAGCGATCGCCCCGCCTAACATTAACGCTTGCAATTTATACCAAAAGACGTTTTTTCCTAAAGCGCGGGCAACTTCCTCATCTTCGCGAATTGCTTTTAATACCCTTCCCCAGGGCGATCGCGCTAGCACTTCCAACCGCCACACGACAAAAGCTAACACCAACACAGAGATCAGCATCAATCCCGATTTTTCGTAGTCGGTGAAGTTGTATAGTCCAATAGCTCCAGATGCGTAGGGAACAAAAATTAACAGCGTCGTCACTAAACCTATAATTATTCTCATGACTAGATTTAGTATCGACAGCTTTTTCTTATCTTCTCGCCCCTCACTCCTCACTCCTCGCCCCTTAATCACCCATTTCCAAAGTTTCCAGTAACACACACCAACAACTAATGTTAGTAGCCCTACCATTATCCATTTCATCACCGTGTCGGGGTTAAAATCTGTTAATGGTAGAGGATATCCCTGCAATCCAAAAGCCCCAGGTGTGGGAGTATTAGGAGTTGGCAAATCTTGATTGTTGACCACCAAGCGAATGAGTTCCGATACCCCAATCGTGACAATTGCTAAGTAGTCTTCTCGCAACCTTAGTGTTGATAAACCAATTAACCATCCTAGTAGAGCCGCTACCAAAGCTCCGGCTAGCGTTGCTACTATTAGGGGCACGCCATACATGCTTAATAATACAGTCGTGTATGCTCCCAAAGTCATGAAAGCAACCAGACCAAAGTTAATTAACCCCGTTAAACCCCATTGCAAGTTTAACCCCAAGCTAAACAGGGCAAAAATTGCTGTAGAAACTGTCAGAAACAAGATATAGGCAACCCAACCGATAATTGCTGGGTCGTTCATCAGGGCATTTAAATCTAACATAAGCGTTGCTAAACCAATCGCCACACTAGGGAATGTTTGCTTTTGTGCTAAAAGATTTTAACCTAACGAAGGCAGGAGTCAGTATCGATCGCATCTTTGTGCGGGGGAACAAAATTTGCAGCTACAGAGAATACTTTGGTAGCGATGGGAAATCGAACTAAAGGAGTACGCCGCAAGCCAGCTATCTAGTCAACACTAAAAACTATATAAGACTGCAAAATGCAAGCAACAGCTTCCTTTAAACTAAAACTTGTTATTAGCGCAAACAGTAAGTAGAGAATTGTTATGGATGCTGCGGCACTTTGGCAACGCTATCAAGACTGGCTCTATTATCACGCCGGACTCGGATTTTACGTAGATATCAGTCGGATGCGATTTGACGATGCATTTGTAGAGGGGTTGCAGCCCAAGTTAGAGAAAGCATTTGCGGATATGGCGGCTTTAGAAGCAGGGGCGATCGCCAATCCTGACGAAAATCGGATGGTAGGACATTACTGGCTGCGCGATCCCGATCTGGCTCCAACTCCAGAAATTAAACAAGAGATTGTTGAATCTGTAGACCAAATTGAAACCTTTGCCCGAAAAATTCATAGCGGAGCAATTCATCCGCCCCAAGCACCCCGCTACACTGATATTATCTCTATTGGTATTGGCGGCTCGGCACTCGGTCCCGAATTTGTCGCTGAAGCTTTGGCTCCTGATTTTCCCCCCCTGGCGATTCACTTTATTGACAACACCGATCCGGCGGGGATCGATCGCGTGTTAACGCGGGTGAGAAATCGTCTCACCAGCACTTTAGTTATCGTCATTTCCAAATCTGGAGGCACGCCAGAACCGCGTAACGGCACGATTGAACTCAAAGCAGCCTATGCAGGTCACAATTTGGACTTTACCAAACACGCGATCGCCATCACGACTCCCGATAGCAAACTCGATCGACAGGCAAAATCAGAAGGCTGGCTAGCCACTTTCCCCATGTTTGACTGGGTGGGAGGACGCACTTCAGAACTGTCCGCCGTCGGCTTGCTACCAGCCGCTTTGCAGGGCATTGATATCCGCGCTATGCTGGCTGGCGCAAAAGAAATGGATGCAGCAACCCGCGTTGCCGATCTCAAAACCAATCCCGCCGCCCTACTTGCCCTCAGTTGGTATTACTCTGGAAACGGACGCGGTGAAAAAGATATGGTGGTGCTGCCCTATAAAGACAGCCTCTTACTATTTTCCCGTTACTTGCAGCAATTGGTGATGGAATCTCTGGGTAAAGAAAAAGACCTTGACGGTAACATCGTCCACCAAGGAATCGCCGTCTATGGTAACAAAGGTTCGACCGACCAACATGCCTACGTCCAGCAATTGCGCGAAGGCGTACCTAACTTCTTTGCTACCTTTATCGAAGTCTTGGAAGACCGTTCGGGGTCCTCGCCAGAAATCGATCCAGGCGCAACTGCTGGAGATTATCTCTCTGGCTTCCTCCAAGGAACTCGCCAAGCCTTGTATGAAAAACAGCGCGATTCCATTACCATTACCATTCCCCAAGTCAACCCCCACACAGTAGGCGCATTAATTGCCCTTTACGAACGAGCTGTAGGTTTTTATGGTTCGCTAGTGAATATTAACGCCTACCACCAACCTGGCGTAGAAGCAGGCAAAAAAGCAGCCGCCGTGGTGTTAGATTTGCAAAAACAAGTCTTGCAAGTCCTGCAAGAGGCTAAAACTCCTTTATCTCTGGCACAAATTGCCGAGAAAGCCGCAGCCACAGACCAAATTGAGGCAATTTATAAAATTCTGCGCCACCTGCAAGCAAATAGGAGAGGGGTGACAATGCAAGGAGATCCCGCCCACCCTGATAGTTTGACGTTTTCTGCCAATTGAGAATTGTCGAGACGTTACATGTAACGTCTCGACAATTTCTATATCACACTTGGTTACAGTCTGTTGCTGGCGCAACACTTTTTTACAGAAAACTGGGTTAGATTAGGAGCGAACCACTTAGTCTAAACGGGTTTGGTATGGCTGCTCATCGGGGTATTGAGATCTATCCGCTAGCTTCAATTCAAGGGGGAATGGCTCAGTTTTATACTCCCCAGTCCAGCCACGAGACAATGTTGGTACAAATTCCACCGCACACGATTGACGATCTGTTCGTTCACAAATCTCAGACAGACCAGATTTTAGTTGTTAGAGGGCGTTTAGCCCTCGTGACTTTAGAAAATAAGCAGTATCGCTATACTCCATTGAGCGATCGCCTGCCTCAAGTTGTTAAAATTCCCCCAGGCGTGCTACACGGTGCAATAAATCTAGATTCCGAACCCTGCACGATTGTTAATGCCGTTCTGCGCCATCGTCCGACGCAACCGCGAGATTATATTCCTCGTCCCCGTCCTTTTCCCTACAATCTCGCGATCGCGGGAGCTAAACTAGCAGAGATGGAGGCTGCAATTATTCAGCAAGTCGTGGTTAGTGGTAGGGGTGGATTTGTTTAAAGTATCGATCGGTCAAAAATTTTGTTTTACCGTAAACCCACCCTTACAGACATATTCGTGTAGGGGATTGGTGTAATTGGTCGATCCGGCATTTCTTTTATTCGTGCAGCACGGCTGGGCAGATGATAACCGTGCCATGATGCTACTGGCGCGTCGGTTGGTCACAGATACAATTCCAGTTTTTGCGCCGAGTCTGGGTTACGTTCAAACTTGGGTGAGAATTGAGCCTTTGATTCAGGCAGTGGAAAAGCTGGCTAGCGAACAGATTGCCAAATATCCAGACGTACCGCTGAAGATTATCGGTCATTCAATGGGTGGTTTGATCTGGTTGGAAGTGTTGCACCGTCATCCCGAGTGGTGGTCTAGAATTCACTCGTTGGTTTTGATTGCATCGCCAGTCGGTGGCGCAGATTTGGCACGGGCGATCGATCCTTTAAATTGGGGAATTGGGATTGCTGGCGATCTGGGAAAAAATCGTAAGCCAATTGCAGCCGCGATCGCCTCTATAATTCCCACATTAGTTATTGCCGGAGACATTGATGGTGGTAGCGATGGCACAGTTCCAGTAGAATCTACCAAATTTCAAAATGCTCGGTTTATCTGCTTGCCAGGGCTAGCTCATGCTGTTTTGCGAAATTATCCTACGGTTGCCACCATCATTCAAGACTTTTGGATGGATGCTAATGTCGGTGAGGCGATCGTCTATGACGATATCGTACAACGGTTGCAGGCAGTACCAGGCATGACAGACGGTCATCGCCGCGATTTTGAGAAAGCCCAAATTGCGATCGCACTGCCAAATGGTGCTACTATTCGCACTTGCAAGAACTTATTTGGTATTGATTGTGTCTTTGTTGCCTCTCCTACCGGAGAATGTGTGTATGCAGGCTTTGTTGGTTGGCTGCACGCACCAGATTTACAAAAAGCTCTAGAAGATATTCAGCAAGCATATTAATTGATTAAATGCTGCAATACTCAGTTCACCCAGCTCCTAGATTCATTCGCACTCATTTAAACCGGCTTTTACCGAGTTGGTCGTTGCCAGTTTTATCTGTAGTTGTAGTTTTACAACTGTGTCAATTTGCTTTCTTGGAACGGACAGTTGAGACAGAAATCTATAAGAACGAATTTCGGCAACATTTTCTAGAATTTGGCAGCCAAATCATTGCCCAACTGGGAACAATGGGATACTTAGCAGATATGTTTGACCCACGCACTGGTTTTCCTATGACTTCTCCTCCTGGTCAAGTGCGGTTGAGCGATGTGAAAGTTGTTGGCGCTACCCTGGGCTATACAATCGATCGTAGCGGTCAGTGTGCCGCGATCGTCCATCCAACTTGGGGAAAAGCGGTTTATCCTTCTACGCTTGTCTCATCTGCTCAACCAGATGTAGTTGCAGAAATCGTGGCTAACATAGCAGCTAATAGCACGCACTGCGATATTCAACCCGTAGCAGGATCGAGCGATCCAACCGTAGAGGGGCAATCTTTTCCAAATATAAAGCCAGTATAAGAGAGCCAGTATAAGAGCGTGCATCTGCGATCGAGGCTTGAGAAAACATCTATGAAAGCATCCACACAAGGTTCTGGTAGGCAAGGCATACTATCTTTAGCAACGCTGTTCGCTATCCTGGCGACACTCGGCGTTAACGTCTTGTCAAATTTCTTTCCAGTTCGAGGATTAAATATTGGTGAAATTGCCAACACCATTCTTCAAGGCGTGCAAATTACGCCAGCAAATTATGCCTTTGCCATTTGGGGATTAATTTATCTCGGACTAATTGCCTATGGCATTTATCAGTTTCTTCCAGCACAGCGCCAAAATTCAACTCTGCATCGAGTTGATGTCTTGCTAATTATTGCTTGTCTAGCTCAAATTGCTTGGGTATATCTCTTCACCCTACAGCTATTTTGGCTTTCAGTAATAGCAATGCTAGCAATTCTAATCTCATTAATTGGAGCTTACTTGCAATTAGACATTGGCACAAGAGTATCGCGCGAATTCAAATGGCTGGTACACGCCCCATTTAGTATTTATTTAGGTTGGATCTCTGTGGCAACAATTGTCAATATTGCTTCTGCTCTTTATATCTCTAATTGGGATGGTTGGGGCATAAGCCCTCTAGGATGGACTGTAATTATGTTACTTGTCGGTGCAGCGATCGCCTCTGTAGTTGCGATTCAACGGGCAGATATCGCCTTTACGCTGGTATTTGTTTGGGCGTATGTGGCGATCGCAATTCGTCATTTATCTCTCAATAATCCTGCCATTTCAATAACCGCAGTAGTAGCAGCGATCGTTCTTGCAGTCCTACTAGGATTTAGCAGGGTGAAAAGTAAGGAGCGAGGAGTGAGGAGTGAGGAGTGAGGGAAACCACTGCGCCAGCTTACTACACTTGAGCGGATAATGCTTTGCGGTAAACAATCTTGTCATCGCCTGCTTTGTAGAAGTCGCGGATTCGCGCTGCTTCGTCATAACCGCACTTGCGGTAGAACGCTCGCGTGCGCTCGAAGTCCGGCAGTCCCGACGTTTCCACCAGCAGCACGCGCCCGCCGTTTGCCGTCAACATTTGTTCGATATAGTGTAGCAGGGTTGCACCACGTCCTTGTCCTTGGCGATCGGGTCGGATAGCAATCAATTGTAGGTTCCACGTCCCATCAGTCATCCGTTCCATCTCGCAGTAGGCGACCCCCACCAGTCCATTGTCGTCATCGACGATCCAGAAGCGATCGCTGTTGCGGTCACCGCCGAAGTAATCGGACAGCATTTCGCTAAGTTCCTCAAGTTGATTCGGCTCGAACAGTCCGGTCGTCTCGGCTAGGGCAATCAGTGCGGTCATTTCATCTGGTGCGATCGGTCGAATCATACTAATAAGTGATAGCTGTCAAAATGGAGTTTCTGCATATAAAGAAATACTTTTGCCTGAGTATGGATGCTCGAAGCAAAGTTCTCTCGCGTGTAAGTGTAAACGCTCTACTTGGGCGCGACAACCGTACAAGCGATCGCCCAAAATGGGTATTCCTAAACCTCTAGAATCGGCAGCATGAACCCTAAGCTGATGAGTTCGTCCTGTTAATGGAAAGAACTGAATCCGAGTAGAATCCTTCGATCTTGCTATGACTTGGAATTCCGTTAAGCTAGGTTTTCCCCGTGCATCAATTTTCTGATAAGGGCGATCGCTGGGATCTCCCCAAAGTGGCAGTTGAATCGTACCGCTTTCTTGCCTCACGCATCCGGCAAGTACCGCTTCATAAACTTTACGCACTCGCCGCTGTTGAAATTGCTGGCTCAGATGACGATAAGAGGCGCGATCGCGAGTTAGTAGCAAAATACCTGATGTTTCTAAATCTAAACGATGTGAGGCGGCGATCGCCATCCCATCAGGTAGCAAATAACGTAAGCGAGACACGACGCTATCGTAGCGATCGCTGTAACGACCAGGAACGGAGAGCAGTCCTGGCGGTTTATTTACAGCAATCAGCCACTCGTCTTCATAAAGAATAGATTCCTTGGTTTGGATGCACAGATCTTGAAGATCCCCCTTAATTCTCCTTGAAAAGGGAGAAACAAAGCCGTTCTTAGCCCCCCTTTGTAAGGGGGGTTGGGGGGATCTGATTGCCCCCCGATCTTCGGGGGGATGGGGGGATCTCATTGCCCCCCTTTGTAAGGGGGGTTGGGGGGATCGACGCTGTAAACCTGACAACAAAAACCCCATCAACGGCTGACAGCGCTCCGCACAGGCTCCATAGAACTCCCCCTGCACTTTCTCGCCATTAGTCGAAGGCGATCCCCACCAAAACTCCGCCATTGCCAGTGGCTTCAAGTCATGAGTTGCTGCGTAATGCAACAACTTTGGCGCACAACAAGCCCCAGTTCCAGTAGGTAGCGAACCCGCCATCAACTGCTGTAGTGGCAGAGACTCCCCTGCAAAATTGCTCAACCTATAGCTAGCGTGCATCAGTGCTTGCAGCTGCCTAGATAAACTTTTCCGCTGTTGTTTCAACTCGTGCGTTCTCTTATCTGCTTGCTCGATCGCCTGTTGGAGCGGTTGTAACAGACGATCTCGTTGACGCTTAAATAGCTTGCGATCGATCCCATCCTGACGACTTTGTTCGTCCAGTTGCGCTAACACTTCTACTAAAGCAACGCCTGCGAGGGTATCTTGAAATACCTGGCGCTGAGATTGCCTTTGTTGCTTGCGATCGCGATGTAGGATTGTAAGTTGCTGCCAGCGCGTTTCAAAATCCTGCACTAACGTTGCATACTCTTGTCGCTCTGGGATTTGTTGCAAGGCAATTAGCTCTTGTTTCATTGCTGCTAACATATCCAGGGTACGGGCTTCTTCTAAAGCCAGCTCTTTGCCCTCGATCGCCCCCACCCAACCTGCAACCGTGCTACGACCATGCAAAAGCCCAGAAAATGCTTTCAGCACTCGCTGTTCCCCAGCAGCAGTCTCGACAAGCAACACGCCATACATTTTCCCCTCATGGGAATACCGCGCGTCAGTAGCAAGCTGTTGCCTCAACCCAGAGGCGATCGCTTCTACAAAAGGAGTGCGGGGTAGGGTCAATAATTTACCCGTCTGAGGACAATAACCTTCATACCAATAACTGACAGGTGAGTCACCAGCAACGTAGTCCAAGCCAATAAAATCTGTTATTAGATGAAGGGTCATAATATTGGTAATTGGTAATTAGTAATTGGTAATTAGTAATTGGTCATTGGTCATTGGTAGTTAAGTCATAATTGATAATTGATAACTGATAACTGATAACTGACATGAAATCTCTGTCTCGACTTCCCAGGCAAGATATTGCAGCCAAAATTTTTCATTGGGTAAATATTGTTAGCTTGTTTATCATGCTGACCAGTGGACTGCAAATATACAATGCTAACCCCGTATTTGGCGGGCGTGCAGGCTGGCATATTCCGCCAATTTTTACCCTTGGAGGGTGGCTGGCTGGTGGTAGACACTGGCATTTTGCTGCAATGTGGCTGTTTTCGCTCAACTTGGTGTTTTATGGAATTTATATCCTCGTTTCCCGTCGTTGGAAACATCGATTTGTCAGCGATAAAGACATCAAAGCACTGAAATTGAGTCAAAACCAAAAGCGTCGTGCTTATGCATGGCATCGGATCGCTTATACGGCGATCGTTCCCATTTTATTACTTGCTATATTTAGCGGCTTGGGTATGTACAAACCCGCTCAATTTCATTGGATTGTCGATTGTTTTGGCGATTGGCAAGCGTTGCGAATCGTTCACTTCACCACAGTACCAATCGCGATCGTCTTTGCCACAATCCACGCCTTATTAGGACGAAAAGTGGGTGGCGATCGCCTTTTAGAATCGATGTTTTGGTAAGCTTATTTATAATAATATGAATCAGATTCAAATCCCCCGCCAGAGACTATTACGTCGTCACTTTCTAAAACTTTCTGGGCTTTCCAGCTTCAGTTTATTATTAGGTGGGTGCGGCACGCCTTTACTTGAAGATATAGTCGGTAAAGTTTCCGAACCATTGAACCAAAAAGTTGAAACTTTAATTTTCAATTCTGAAAAACTCGCACCAGAATTTCCAATTAGCGAGATTGAACCAGAAGCATTAATTGTTAACTCATTTAACTTTACTCCAAAAATCGATCCAACTAAGTTTCGCCTCGTTGTCGATGGTGCAGTCAATAAATTCCTCAGCCTCAGCATGACAGAAATTCAACAAATGCCCCTTGCCTCAATGGTGATTCGTCACGTCTGCGTGGAAGGGTGGGCGGCGATCGTGCAGTGGGGTGGAGTTCGATTGCGAGATATTATTAATCTTGCCCAACCTAAACCCGAGGCAAAATACGTTTATTTTAAATCCGCTGATGGCTACTACGAAAGCTGGGATTTAGCTTCGTGTATGCATCCGCAAACGTTGATGGCATATCAGAAAAACGGGCAACCTCTACCGATAGATAACGGTGCGCCTTTACGTCTCGCCTCGCCAATTAAACTAGGTTACAAGCAAAGTAAATGGGTCACTAACATCATCCTCAGCGATCGCCTCCTACCCGTCAAAGGCTACTGGGAAGACCAAGGCTACGAGTGGTATGCAGGACTATAAGTCGTAAGTCGTAGGGGCGGATTTAGCAAATAAATTGACAACTGAGGCAATAAATCTTTAGTCAAAACCCACCTGTACAAGAGTCAAAATTTACAACTACCAACTACCAACTACCAACTACCAATTACCAATTACCAAATCCAAGAGTAAAATCTATGGGATGCAATTCAGCACCTTAATGATGAACATTCCTAACTGTACCTGGCAGCGCCCTATCGGTCTGGGCTGGGATAAGCCTTATACTGTCCGTACCGCAAGTAATTTAGATGATGGTCCCTGGCACGGTATGCCTTTAGGGGGCTTTGGTGCGGGTTGTATCGGTCGGTCTTCTAGAGGTGATTTTAATTTGTGGCAGGTGGATGGCGGCGAGCATATTTTTCAGCCGATGCCTGCTTGTCAGTTTGGCGTGTTTGAAAGCGTGTTTGAACAGAGTGCATCTCGTCAGGCTTACGCTTTGTGTACGGAAGCACCTGAAGATGGAAAGTTGCAGAATTGGCAGTGGTATCCAAGTATGGGCGAACAACACGCCCACACAGGCACGTATCATGCGTTGTATCCTCGTAGCTGGTTTGTGTATGAGGGTGTGTTTCAATCTCATTTAACCTGCGAACAGTTTTCGCCAATTTGGGCAAATAACTATCAGGAAAGCAGCTATCCAGTGGGTGTATTTGTCTGGACTGCCCATAATCCTACTAATGCCCCTATAACTCTGAGTATTATGCTGTCCTGGCAGAATATGACGGGGTGGTTTACCAATGCCAGTAAATCTTCTGAAGTAAAAATTAGAGATGATGGTAGCCCAGTGTATGAATATAAATCGCGCTGGGAAGAAAGCCAAGGAAATTTTAATCGGTTGGTGGAAGATTCCGAGTCTGTCGGATGCGTATTAGGGCGAGATCGTAGCGAGGATGCAGAAGAAGGGGACGGACAGTGGTGCATTGCTACGGCAAAACAGCCTGGTGTAGAAGTCTTTCATCATACCCGTTGGAATCCTGTCGGTACGGGAGAAGACATATGGACAAGTTTTGCTCAATCAGGTGCTTTATCCAACATACAAGATGAGACACCAGCGGTAGAGGGAGAACAAATTGCAGGTGCGATCGCCATTCGTTTTACACTTCAACCAGGGGAAACTCGCACGATTCCCTTTGTCTTAACTTGGGATTTTCCCGTTACGGAATTTGCTGCTGGGGTCAAATATTATCGTCGCTATACAGATTTTTTCGATCGCACGGGTAAAAATGCTTGGGCGATCGCTCGTACAGCTTTACATTCGGATCGAACTTGGCAATCCCAAATTCAAGCTTGGCAGCAACCAATTCTAAATAAAACCGATCTGCCTGATTGGTTTAAGATGGCACTGTTTAACGAACTTTACGATCTTACCAGCGGTGGGACGCTGTGGAGTGCGGCAACAGAGCGCGATCCGATCGGTCAGTTTGCCATTTTAGAATGTATTGATTATCGCTGGTATGAAAGCCTTGACGTGCGGCTTTACGGTTCGTTTGCTCTATTAATCTTATTTCCAGAGTTAGAAAAGGCTGTGATGCGTGCTTTTGCACGGGCTATTCCTGCTAGTGACAACAATCCTCGCCTAATTGGATATTACCTTACCATCGGGGCAGAAATGCCCCTCGCACCGCGTAAAGTTGCTGGTGCAACACCTCACGATTTAGGCGCACCTAACGAACACGTCTGGGAAAAAACAAATTACACGGCATATCAGGATTGCAATTTGTGGAAGGATTTACCCAGCGATTTTGTCTTGCAGGTATATCGAGACTATTTACTGACAGGTGCGACTGATGTAGAGTTTTTAGCATCATGTTGGGAGGCGATCGTTCAAGCCCTCAACTATTTGAAAACTTTCGATAAAGATGGCGATGGAATTCCTGAAAATTCTGGTGCGCCAGATCAAACTTTTGATGATTGGAAGTTGCAGGGTGTTAGTGCTTATTGTGGGGGATTGTGGTTGGCGGCTTTAGAAGCCGCGATCGCCATTGGTAAAATTTTACTCAATTCTGTAGAGACGTTACATGTAACGTCTCTACAAGAAACAATCGACACTTATCAAACTTGGTTATCGCGATCGCGCCCAATCTACCAAGAAAAACTTTGGAACGGACAATATTATCGCTTAGATAGCAATAGCGGTTCTGATGTCGTGATGGCAGATCAACTCTGCGGACAATTTTACGCTCGTTTATTAAAACTACCTGACATTGTACCGCAAGAATGTGCTTTATCTGCTCTCAAAACTATATACGATGCTTGCTTTTTGAAATTTCATCAGGGAAAATTTGGGGCAGCGAACGGTTTAAAACTGAATGGTTCTCCTGAAAATCCTAATGCTACCCATCCATTAGAAGTATGGACGGGAATTAATTTCGGATTGGCGGCTTTTCTCTTGCAAATGGGAATGAAAGCTGAGGCACTGCAATTAACAGAAACAGTTGTCAATCAAATCTATGAAAATGGCTTGCAATTCCGGACTCCAGAAGCAATTACATCTGTTGGTACTTTTCGGGCAAGCTATTATTTGCGAGCAATGGCAGTTTGGGCAATTTATGGCGTGTGGTTTGAGTTTTAGTTATCTAGCAATTTATCATCTTTTGCTTTTGTCAATCGCTTGGATTTATTTGATGTCTTCTTAGCAAATGCTTTCGATCGGTAGTTGTTGCTGCACGTCCCTGTTGCCTTAACAGTTGAATGGAATACAAGGTAGCAATAACTTGAATCGTTCCCATTGTGATAAATAAAGTATTGAAAGACAACCAATTAACAATTACTCCCCCAAGCACTACAGCAAGACCAGTCATGACTTTTGATTGTCCGTCAGCCATGCCCCAAATTTGTCCTGCCTTTTCTCGATCTTCATATTGTGCATATAAAGCATTCCAGGTAGGAGTTGCTAAAGCAGAAGCAATTCCCAACCCTACTTGAACGAGAAACAAACTTAGTTGAGAAGATACGAATAGATAGCAAAATGTGAAAATGGCATTTAAAGCATAGCCAATTATCATGAGTTTGGCTTTACTTATATTCCGGTCTGATAGCTTTCCAACTAGGATAGTAAAAATTCCTGTAGCAACCAGATATGCAGCCCAAATTCCGCTAATATCAAGAATGTTGCCTCCAATTTTTTGAGTGAATAAACCAAAAATTGGAGCAAACATGCCCTCGCCCAAGTACCAGATGTTACTACTGTAAAGTAAGATTTTGAGATTTTTTTGCAACATAGAAAACAACGTAATAATTTGATGAATTCTATGCGGTCACTAGTTTATGATGACGGTTGTAATAGCAATTAAGCATGGAGTCAAGTCGCTCGTCTCCAGCGGCAACTGCATTCACTTTATCGATAAACTTACTTGAAATAAACTTCTTCAATGGCTGTTCAACTCGATTGAAGTAGTTCATTGCATTAGCAACTTTCCTATCCCACTCTGGATATAGCAGCAAGAAATCGTCAGGCATGACTTTGGTTTTAGCGAACCCTGGTTCTGGAAGGCATTCAAAAGGTTCGTCTAAATTAAAACATGCATAGTCGTCGGTTAATTCTTCACCAGGATAAATGTCTCTAACAGCTATTTCAAAATCATAAGCTGTAGATATACAATTAGCGCGGAAACTGTGGTTGACATATCTACCAATATCCCAACACAAGATGTAGTCACCGTTTCTGTCACGAAAAGAATATTTGAAAATGTGATTTTGCTGAAGTCGATCTAGAGACAATACATAAGCTTCGTCAATTTTTCGATCGAGTTCATCGACTACCCAAGTTATCGTTCCTTGAGGAATAAATTTGGTAGCAAATACACCGTAACCAATAATTTCATTGACAAGACGTAGCTCCGTGTCTGGATGAATCATAAAGGTTTAACGCATAGTAATGCGTAAATTTCTACCATAATTATTTTCGCAGTATACCTAATTAAAGAATTTTTTAATATTTCTACACAGTAACAATATAAATGTTAGTGATTATACTCTTATTTAGATATAATATATAACTCGGTTCAACATCGGTTAGTTTGAGTTACAGTTATTTCAAATCAGCATTTAAAATTAAGTATATTATTCTACAACCATCCTAAATAATTCACGAGTAGCCAACAGTTTTATCGCAATCGTAGGACGCTCGTTCGGAGAGTGCTCGTTACTAAATATACAGCTAAAGCTTGCCCTTCATGACATTTCCTATAAATGATGTTACTGAGAGCGATCGCCATTGATGAATAAACAGCTCTATTGGTTCTGATGAAGCTGTTTATGCCAAAAAAAAGTAGGCGATCGCACTCTTATCTAATCTCTAACTAAGTCAGAAGAGTAACTTTTCCAGTTGCTAGATCGTAGCGACCAGGAACAATTTTTAATTTACCTTCCTTCATCAGTCCAGCTAAAATTGTTGATGATTCTCGCAACTGTTGTGCTTGATGTTGTGCGTTAGCGATGATGGCATTCTTTTCCATATCGCCTGTTTTGTGCCTGACTAGTTCTACAGATGGTTTAATTTCCTCAACAAAAATGCCGATTCTACCAGGTAATGGATCGCCTTTAATTGCTGCTTGTACCGCACCGCATTTGCTATGTCCTAAAACTACAATCAGTTGACAACCCAATACTGCTGTAGAAAATTCTAAGCTGCCGATAGCCGTTTGACTAGCAACGTTACCAGCCACGCGCACGACAAATAAATCTCCCAACCCTTGATCGAAAACAATTTCTGCTGGAACCCGCGAATCAGCACAGCCAAGTATAGATGCAAAAGGATATTGTGCTACTGCTGTTTCTTGCAAGCGTAGATGAGATTGATTGGGATTTTGACGTTTGCCATTGACAAATCGCTTATTACCTTCTAACAGCTTTTGCAAAGCCATATTAGGATCGACTGGCTGAGGCTTGTCTTCAATTTTTGCAGGTTGCGCTACAGCAGATTGTGCGCCCCAAATAAAGTTACCAGCAGCACTCGTAGCAGCTAAACTAGCTCCTCCTACACCCACTAGTTTGAGCAAATTGCGCCGTCCAACAAATCCATTTTTTCGAGTCATTACCGCACCTCAATCAAAGATATCTGCTGATTTCTGCCTGATAAAACAGGAGAAATCAGCACAGTAAACTTCTATGTTTGCTGCGTTTGTAGTCGCACGACCTAATTTCGCTTTGACTTGGAAATCTGCAAAATTAAAATAAACTAACTTGCAAAAAATCTAGCAAACAACAGACCCAACGATTAGGAAATTTACCAAATTATGGGGGCAAAAAATTAATCTTTACTATAAAGCTATTCTATGGTAAATATAGAGAAGTACTAACAAAAATCACCAACATTCATTTACAGCGAAGGTTATATAGGCTTCTGGTTTGGTTATTGAAGAAATCTCAGTATGGGTTCTGAGTCGTATACTGCGATCGCAGCTTTTTTGTCCTCGACACAAAAAGCTTTTCTGCTGTACTCAAAACGACTTTCTTAAAAAGAATAATTGACGTAATCTCCAATTATTTTTTACTAGTTGACCTCTCCGGTAAATCAAAATTCACGCTCCTCACCTTACTGGAATTGACGACCCTAGAGCCAATGGCAATTAGATGCCGATACGAGAACTAGCAAAGATCGACAGTCAGATACTTGGCGCTGCATGGCAGGGCTGGCACTACAGCTAAATCAACGCCCCTCTAGCTCGGATTTACCGCCTCTCACCTCTTACCTCTCACCTCTCGCCTTCTGCCTTAAATCTAAAATCTTTGAATTCACTCCCATAGCTAGGATTGATTGTTACCATTAGCGATCTAAAATGACACTGATTAGTAGCAGTTACAAGCAATTGATTCTATGTTGCGCCATCGCTCGTTCTTATCCCTGATTTTGGTAATTTTGGCAACATTTCTCATCGGCTGTAGTAGTCCCAGCACTGCCACAGTACCCCCGACCTACAGCTCGGCTCAAATTCAGCAGATCCAGCAGTACATTCCCGATATCCAAAGCTTGCGCGATCGCGCCAGCAGAGAAATTCCGTCTTTAATACAAAGAAAAGATTGGATCGATGTCGGTAATTTCGTCCACGGACCTTTAGGAGAACTGCGGTTGACCATGAACTACATGACGCGCAATCTGCTGCCGCAAGATCAATCTAAAGCAAAGCAGATTACGCGAGACTTCTTCAACAACCTAGTAGGGGTCGATCAAGCTGCTCAACAAGGTGATGCGAAAAAAGCCTTGCTCAACGCTAGAGAAGCCATAGCAGACATCGACAACTTTCTTCAGTTGCTTCCCCAAACAGCAGAGTAGGGAGTCGGGAGTCGGGAGTCGGGAAAAGAGAGCTACTCTTGAGCTGGGGAAGTTGGGGGAGACAAATCACTCACTCCTCACTCCTCACTCCTCACTCCTCACTCCTCACTCCTCACTCCTCACTCCTCACATATGACTCAAGTAGTAATTATCGGGTGCGGTGTAGTGGGGGCAGCGATCGCCTACGAACTGAGCCAAGTTCCAGGGTTACAGGTTGCTGTCTTCGATCGCCAATTGCCAGCGCAAGCAGCAACAAAAGCGGCTTTGGGCGTTTTGATGGGTGTTATCAGCCATAAAACTAAGGGTAGGGCGTGGCAGTTGCGACAGGCAAGTATCCAACGCTACGACACCCTCATTCCAGAATTAGAGGCACTGACAGGGCATCATATCCCTTTTAATCGGCAGGGAATTTTGATGTTGTGCGTGGCAGCAGAACTCGGTTCTTGGGAGAAACTCGTCGCTACTCGCGCCTCTCAAGGCTTAGCTTTAGAAATTTGGGATGGGGCAAAAGTCAAGTCTTATTGTCCGCAAATTAACTGCAATTCCTCGACTTGGGCAATTTACTCGCCCCAAGATCGGCAAGTCGATCCGGTGAGTTTAACTTTAGCTCTAGTTGAGGGGGCAAAACGCAACGGTGTCAAATTCTACTTTGGAACGCAAATAGAGGAATCTCATTTCAGTTCTAGTTATGCTAAAGGTGGTTTGCCCGACGATCGCCGCATCAGACAAATAACAATTTCTGGAGAGCGATCGCATTTGGATGTTGATTGGCTAGTTGTATCGGCTGGATTAGGCTCGTTACCATCTCTGCCAACTGAAACTTCACCTCAACTAGAATTTGACATCGTACCCGTACTAGGTCAAGCTATTCACCTCAAGCTCGATCGCCCTTTGGGTAACACAGATTTTCAACCCGTCATCACGGGTAACGACGTGCATATCGTCCCTCTAAATAGGGGTCAACAAGCAACTGAATATTGGGTAGGAGCAACGGTGGAATTTCCTGCCATTGGACGAGAAATCGAGGCAGCACCAGCCTTGTTAGAGGAAGTCATGCAACAGGCGATCGCTTTTTGTCCTGCTTTAGCGACAGCCAATATTATCAAAACCTGGTCTGGTTTGCGTCCCCGTCCTGAAGGTCGTTCCGCTCCTATAATCGACTACCTGTCAGGATTTAGCAATATCCTCTTAGCAACTGGACACTATCGCAACGGTGTTTTACTTGCGCCTGCCACCGCACAAGCGATCCGCAAAATGATATTATCTTCTGGTTAAGAGTGGTAGTTGGTAGTTGGTAGTTGGTTCTCATTCCTAATTCCTTACTTACCCCTTACCCCTTACCCCTTACCCCTAGTTAAATCGTGTCCATTGCAGAACATCAAATTAATGTTGGTTCCCTAGAATGGTTTTACCGCGAGGTTGCCCCCATTGGAATGAGCGATCTGCTGCCAGTGGTGCTGTTACACGGTCTACCTTCCCATAGCTACGGTTGGCGACACGTTATGCCTGCTTTGGGGAGTCAGGGAACTAGGGCGATCGCCCCTGATTTGATTGGTTTTGGTTCGTCAGCAAAACCTCAAGTGCGGGATTTTAAATACACTCCCGATGCTTTTGTTCAAGCATTAGATGAGTTTATTCAAGCTTTGGAGATCGATCGCTTTTGTTTGGTCGTACAAGGATTTTTGGGTTCGGTAGGGTTGCAGTATGCTTTACACCATAGCGATCGCGTTGAAAATATTGCCATTCTCAATACTCCCTTGACTACGGCTGCTAAACTACCTTGGCAGATGCAACAGTGGGGACTACCTTTTGCGGGAGACATGGCGACGCAAGATCCTTTATTGGTGGATCGTACTCTAGAAGGTGGTAGCCGTTACCAGATTTCAGATGCAGATTTAGACGTATTTCGCAAGCCTTTTTTGAAAAGTTCAAAAGCGGGGCGATCGCTGATGACGACAGTACGCAATCTGAAAATGTCCCCGTCTATGACAGAAATTGCTGATGGCTTTCAAGACTGGAAGAAACCACTTTTAATTGTCTGGGGTGTAAACGATCCTTGGCTTCCTGTTGAAATCGCACAGAAATTTGCCAGCAACCTACCCCAAGCAGAGATTGTCAAACTTGAAAAAGCGGGGCATTATCCTCAAGAGCATTTTGCCGAAGATATTCTACAAGACCTTTTACCTTTCGTGCGTCGTGCTTCGTAGAGTGCAGGAAACACCTTACTTTATTCAATCAAACTCCCTAAGACAAAACCACTCAAAACCTTGGATTTACTGGGAATCCGTGTTGCGAGTGGTTGCTAGCACGACCGAGTTGATAGCAAAGCGGAGCTGGTCGTCTTGTTGATAAATAGTAATACTGCTAGCCTACGATGAGACCAACCGTAATTTCACGGAAAAACCGAGTTATTAGATTTCTCTCAAAGGGATATATTCAGTAGATTTTCGGTTGCAACAAGCAAGAGTACACAAGAGACATCACAAATTGGCTCAGAATGGGCGATCGAGACAGTATCATTTCATTTATTATGAAGAAATGTAAATAATCAGTTCTACGTTAATATGTCTGACCGATTCATAGGTAAACCCCGTCCTCTTTGGCGTGTCATTTTACTGTCTGTTGCTACTCTGATGCTGTACTACGGCTGGTATAAATGGATTATTCAAGAGGAATTACGCCGCTACAACGGTTATGGCTGGTCTGGGACGCTGTGCTTAGCACCTTTTGTACTAGGGATTGTCGTTCCCCAATTGTTACGGATTTACGATCCTGACGTACCAGGTTGGTTCGGCTGGTTTTCACTGCTGGGGGTGGTTTGGATTTATATCGTGCAGTTCAAGCTGTATAAAACTGTGAATGCGCTGTATCGAGAAGCAGGAATGAAAGAACCGCTAACTGTTTGGTGGATATTTGTACCTGGCTTGAATTTAGTTGTCGGTTTGAGACAAATTCATTTTTTGAGTCAATATTGGGCAAGCAAACAAGGAACAATTGTGAAAGATGCTTTGGCTGAAAATATTCCTTTCTTGTCTGCAAATGCTTAAATAATTTTTTAATTGTCGAGCTATATATAGGACTTCTGAATCTATTAACAATAGGGTGTGTTGTTGACGCACCCTACCATATACATCACTTCTTCAGCGGATCGTGACCCCAATTTTTTAGGGAATAATACCAACGCGAATTCTCAAGATTGTGCGATGGTTTTTGGGCGCTATGACGGTGGACGTAACTGACGACTTTCTTCATATGAGAAATATCATCGTCGGTATATTCATCCTCTTTTTTTTGCAATAACTCAACGATTTGTCGTCCAGATTTATGTCCGGTTGATTCGTCATCATCCTTTTTTTGTCCTACCGCTTGTGACTCCTCAGTTTCTAACCAAGCTTCAAGCTCTTGAGCAGTCATATTGACGACTTGATGAAAGTCTGCGATCGCAGATTTGACATCTTGACTCATAACTCAATTCTACTCCTCTACTTTGTCTAAAGCATCTGGTTTATGAGCTGCTTCTTTCCCAGTTTTTTCGCTTTTTACCAGATACTCAGGATTATCTTTCGATGCAGCAACGTGGTGTCCTTTAATTTCTGTAGGAGAAGTGAGTTTCTTTTCTACTTCACCAGTAGTTTTACCTTGAGATGTTTTCCACTCAACTTTATCGCCTTGCTTAAATTCTTCAGACATGAGTAAAAAATTATTCCTGCTTAAATTTTCTTGCCCTATTAGTGTTTAATTATCTTTACGAACGAGCAAGCAGCCATCAATCTATTTACAGATTACGAATAATGTGAATTTGACTTTAAATCTTACTTTTGTCAGTAGTTGAGATTTAGATAGCGTGGTAGCTAAATTTAGGGGATTTTTGCGATCGCCTAAAGACTCTTAGAAGCACCAAAGCCACCACCACCTGGAGTTTCAATCACAAAAATATCTCCAGGCTGCATCTGTGCGATCGCCGTACTACCTAATTCTTCCAACGTACCATCTTGGCGTTGAATGTAGTTTCTCCCCACTACCCCAGGCTTACCACCATGCAAGCCGAAGGGAGGTACAACCCTACGTCCAGAGAGAATTGCAGCTGTCATTGGTTCGCGAAACTGAAGGCGGCGAATTACACCATTACCACCGCGATGCAAGCCTTCACCACCACTGTGGGGACGAATGCTAAAACTATCTAACAAGACTGGAAATCGCCATTCTAAGACTTCAGGATCGGTAAGGCGGGAATTTGTCATATGAGTATGCACCGCATCCGTGCCGTCAAAATCTGCACCCGCACCCGAACCGCCGCAGATCGTCTCGTAATATTGATGGCGATCGCTACCAAAAGTAAAATTATTCATCGTACTTTGCGCTGCTGCCATCACACCCAAAGCACCATATAAAGCATCGGTGATTGCTTGAGAAGTCTCTACATTTCCCGCCACCACCGCCGCCGGATAGCGAGGATTCAACATACAGCCTTCAGGGATGATAACTTCCAAAGGTTCGAGACAGCCAGCATTCAGAGGAATATCATCATCTACCAGCGTGCGGAAGACATACAACACCGCAGCTTTGCACACCGCAGCCGGAGCATTAAAATTGGTTTCTAGTTGGGGAGAAGTGCCAGTAAAATCGATTCGAGCGCTACGGGTAGATTTATGGATCGCGATCGCCACTTGAATGACACTGCCATTGTCGAGTTGGTAAGCAAACTCTCCACTGTTGAGTCCTTCTATAACTTTTCGCACCGACTCGGCAGCATTATCTTGGACAAAACCCATGTAGGCTTGGACTGTTTCCAAGCTGTAGTGTTCTACCATTTTGTGGAGTTCTTGCACGCCGCGTTCGTTTGCAGCAATTTGGGCTTTGAGATCGGCAAGATTTTGCATCGGGTTGCGGACGGGATACAACCCGTTACACAGGAGTTGCATTAACTCCGGTTCGCGAAACTCTCCTTGAGATACCAGCAGAAAATTATTAATTAATACCCCTTCCTGTTCCACAGTTGTGCTGTTGGGTGGCATCGAACCAGGAGTAATCCCGCCAATATCGGCATGGTGTCCCCTGGAAGCAACGTAGAAGATGGGTGTAGGGGCGGGTTTAGCAAATAAATTGTCAGCCTCAACCAGAAATCTTCGTTCCAAACCCGCCCGTACAGGGGAGTCGGATAGATTGTCAGCCTCAACCAGAAATCTTCGTTCCAAACCCGCCCGTACAGGGGAGTCGGGGAAGACAGGAGTAATTACAGTAATATCGGGCAGGTGAGTTCCGCCATTATAAGGATTATTCGATACGTAGACATCGCCAGGTTGCAAGCTATTTCCTTTCTGGGCAATCAACGCCGTCACGCTTTCACTCATAGAACCTAAATGAACCGGAATGTGAGGCGCGTTTGCCACCAACTGTCCGCGAGAATCGAAAATGGCACAGGAAAAATCCAACCTTTCTTTGATATTGACCGAAGAACTCGTATTTTGTAACGTTATACCCATCTGTTCCGCGATCGCCCGAAATAAATTATTGAAAATTTCCAACATGACTGGATCTGGTAGTTGGTAGTTGGTAGTTGGTAGTTGGTAATTGGTATTTGCTCCCCTGCTCCTCTGCTCCTCTGCCCCTCTGCCCCTCTGCTCCCTGCTCCCTGCTCCCTGCTCCCTGCTCAACACCAAATGATTTCTCTGTGTCACTTCGGCTTGCCAGCCAGGTTCGACGATATTCGTCCCCGTGGCTTCCGCGACGATCGCGGGACTGAAAATACAATCTCCTGGTTGTAAGTCTTCTCTTCTATAGACAGGTG
>NZ_JBOFLP010000288.1:0-6354 GCF_051657925.1 Chroococcidiopsis sp. | reverse complement strand
AATTGCCGTCTTGTAAACTTGGTCATTCTTGAAGTGGTAATTGGTAATTGGTAATTGGTAATTGGTAGTTAGTTGACAGTTAACGGTTAACTGGTCACCGATCCCTGGTTGCTGTCCCTAGCCCCTCGCTCCCAAGATGGCTTCTTGCCTCGGTCTAGCGCCGAAATGCTCGATGAGTAAATTTCGCAATACTGGCTGCAAATCCTCGCAGGGAATTCCCTTTGTAATGCAGCTACCTAAATGAGCATCCTTGCCGACTTTGCCACCCATATAGATGTCAACGCCTTCTACAGCTTTGCCATCTTTACGGGCTTTGGTTCCCATCAGCCCAATGTCCGCTACCTGGGGTTGTCCGCAGGAGTTGGGGCATCCCGTCCAGTGAATGCGGACTGGTTGAGTAAATGTTAGTTCTGCTTCTATCGCCTTAATTGTTGCCAGCGCTCGATTTTTGGTTTCAATCAAGGCAAAGTTGCAGAACTGAGCGCCCGTACATGATACGAGTCCTCGGGTCAGTGTCTCGGGTTCTATAGAGAAGCGTTGTAAGAGTGGTTCCGCCAGGAAGGTTCCAAGACGCGAATCGGGAATGTTGGGAATAATTATGTTTTGTTCTACAGTCAGGCGAATCTCACCACTACCATAAACTTCTGCTAACCGCGCTACTTCAAACATATCTTGAGCGTAGAGCCGCCCGATAGGAACGTGTAAGCCGATGTAGTTTAGTCCTAGCTGTTTTTGAGCGTAGACTCCAATGTGGTCGCGTTTTTCCCAGTCAATTTCGTCTTTAGCGGCTGCCGATCGCAAAGATTTACCCATTCGGGTTTCTACAGCTAGACGGAATTTTTCCATCCCCCACTCGTCAATCAGCCACATCAAGCGAGCTTTTTGTCGATTGGCTCGCAGTCCATTATCTCTATAAACTTCCAAAACTGCTCTGCATACAGCAACCACTTCTTCTGGTGCTACCCAAGCATTGAGAGGAACCGCTGCCTCGCAACGTTTAGCAGAAAAGAACCCCCCCACCAGAATATTAAAACCAAATTCTTTTTCCCGACTCCCCTGTAGGGACGCACGGTCGTGCGCCCCTACCGACTCCCGACTCCCTTCCTGAAACGCAGGCACGAAAGCAAGATCGTTGATCTCTGCATGGACGGAGTTATCGCGTCCACCAGTAATGGCAATATTAAATTTTCGCGGTAGGTTGGTGAATTCTGGGTTTCCCTCACCGTAATTGGTGATTGCGTCTTGCACTTGATGCACTAAGTCTCGCGTGTCAAATAACTCTTCGGCATCGAGTCCTGCTAGCGGATCGCCAGTGATGTTACGGACGTTATCCATCCCCGATTGGATGCTGGTTAATCCCACAGCAGCAAACTTTTGAAAGACCTCTGGCAAGTCTTCAATCCGAATGCCCCGCAGCTGAATATTCTGTCTGGTAGTGATGTCTGCGCTACCGTCATCGCCATAGCGTTGCAGGACTTCACCCAGCACTCGCATCTGATGGGTGGTGATAATGCCATTAGGCATCCGCAGCCGCATCATGAATTTACCTGGAGTGACTGGACGAAAGAACACGCCTAGCCACTTAAGGCGATGGTCGCGATCTGTTTCATCCATCGCTTCCCAGCCAATAGAGGCAAATTGTTCGATCTCTGCTTTAACCGCAAGACCATCTTTTTCTGCCTTAAATTTTTCAAATTTATTCAGACTTGCCTTGGAGGTTGCTGCGTCCGTCATATGGCTTTATCCCTGTTATCTGCTATTTTCGTGCCACTACCAGCACTTATGTTGAAAAAATCAAAAATTCTGCTAGTTCTAAGTTTCTGTCAGCTCTCAGATTTTGTTACAACCTGCTGTCCGTTGTCTTCCTTGGCAAAATCTTCTTTTCATCGGTATGATGGGCGTTCGCGACGCACCTTCCTTTCGTTTGGGGCTGGAATCAGACAAGACACCACGCAGTTGTTTTAAAATGGCATCATATGAAAAGTCATCCCTGTATTTTTGATACATTCGATACTTTGCGATCGCCTTCTGTACTATTAACCCTCCGAATTTAAGCAACAACCCCAGTCCTTGCAGTCTGAATAATAGTTTGATGGATCGCAGTTCGATCGAGTGCCGACTCGTGTTGCTTGCTTGCTAGAAACTAACTTACGCGGATTTTTCCTACCAATTCGTAACTTAAGTAACAAATCATTGCTTTTATTGAACTTTTTGCATCATTACTATGCAGATATGACATAGAAATCGGTACAAAGACGGATGTAGCATGTCTCAATTAGGTCAGACTGACAATTATCTAATTCAAATCGCAGTAATTTAACCGTGAATTTACAGACTGCTAATTTGTTAGAACAGGCACAACTCGCCCACGCTGCTTCTAACTGGGCGTTGCTACTCCAATGCCTTCAGCAACTCATGGCGGACAGGAGATTGGAGACAGAATTAATTTTTCTCCCCCAGCATCCCCAGCTCTCTTCCCCGACTCCCCTCGCTTGGGCAATCGATATTTTGACCTGGGGAGATTTTCATCAACGGTGGGATGTGGCGAAGTTACTGCCTAAATTCGGACGAGAGGCGATCGCATCTTTATTGGAAATTTTGGCAGATGAAGATGCGGATGAAGAATTGCGCTGGTTTGCCGTGCGGAGTTTGGGGACTTTTGACAATCCAGAAGCGATCGCGGCTTTGGTAGAGTTGTTGCAAACATCAGCAAATCCAGAAGAACAGGGAATAGCAGCCGCAGCTCTAGCAGAAATTGGCTCGAATGCTGTATCTGCAATTACAAAGTTGTTAAAGCGAGAGAATACAAGAGCGCTAGCTACGCGATCGCTTGCCTATATTCGTACCAAAGAAACAATCGAGCCTCTACTCAGTGTTGTTCGAGACGCAGATCTGGAAATTAGAGCGATCGCGATCGAAGCTTTGAGTAGCTTTCACGATCCTAAAATTCCGCCCATTTTGGTTGAAGCTTTAAGCGATTTGGGGGCAAAAGTGAGAAAAGAAGCTATTACTGGCTTGAGTTTTCGCCCCGACTTGCGGGAAGAATTGAATTTAGTCGATCTCTTGTTGCTGAGATTGTATGACTTCAGCATAGATGTTTGTCTAGCTGCTGCAAACGGGTTGGGTAGATTAGGAACGGATCGAGCTGCAACAGGTTTGTTCCGAGTCTTGCAGTCTCCCCATACGCCGAGCGCTTTACAGATAGAAATTGTCTTAGCTCTAGGCAGAATTGAAACCTCAGCCAGTCTGGAATATTTACGGCAAGTGTTCGAGCAAATAACTTCAATCGCAATTTGGCAAGAAACAATTAACGCTTTAGGAAGAGTCGAACAGTTAAGTTTAAAGCCACAAGCAGCAGAGATTTTACTCGAATTGCTGCGTACCAATTGCTTAGCAGCACAACACGCCAAACTCAAGCAAGCGATCGCTTTGTCTTTAGGTCAATTAGGTGAAATGCCAGCCATTTCATCGCTGATTCAATTACTGGCGGACTCAGATCTTGCCGTCAAATTGCACGCGATCGCTGCTCTCAAACAGTTAAATTCTACTGCTGCCTATCAACAGTTAACTCAACTTGCTGCTGATGCTAATATTTCACCGCAACTACAACAGGGAGTCGCGATCGCTTTGCGAGAATGGGAACTCAGTTCTTCTTTTTAAGTAAATATTTACCCCACTCTACGGCAATGGGTATCTCTGTAAAAGGAATTCGCACGGTATCTTGTGAATCTTGCATGATAAATTCTAGCGCGATCGCGTTACCTTTATTTGGTGGTGTCTCCAACACTACTGGCTTTTCCTCTACTAGTAAGCGAATTTCTTGCACCCGTTCTAAAGAAAAAGTTTTCAGGTCAATGGGTCCCGTGCGTGTTGGTTTTCCCCAAGTTAATTCGTTGCCGCTTTGCCCCAAAACGGCATAAATATCATATTTTGACTTTTCAAACTGTTGCGCCCAATTTTGGTATGCTTCTACTTTTTGAAATTCGTTTCGTCCCTGCCAAGCTAACCAAAAAAATAATCCTAGCAGTGGCAACCAAATCAAACCACGTTCCATTGTTTTACTGAGTAGCTATCCTTCTCTAATTATAGAAATTGCTATGGCAGTTCTATTTAATGGAGGCAATTCAAGGTGGCAATGCCCGCCCTACTATCTATAAATAAGAAAGTTAGCTACTTGATTTGGCGTGAAGTTTTTGTTATTATTTGCTTAATAATGGAAATATATTCAAATTTTTAAAAGTTGCAAATATTCCCATTGTAATATAGATATTATAAAACAAAGCTCGGAAGAAATAAAGTCGTTGGCACTAATTAACGCTTGATTCTTCGCAATTCGCAACTAAAACAATAATGACAAAGCAATAATTACGAATTACGAATTATTAATTACAAATTAACCATGCAATGCCTTAAACAGAGCATCTGTCAGTTCAACAGCTTGCTTGGCTCGTTCTGGGGCTGTTGCACTAGCATCAGTTGCGGCTAGGGCGATCGCAGCAATGTATTCGCGCTTAGTCAATCCTTTATCCAACATGGTTGGGTCTGTAGGATGAGCAGGTGCATTAGCATCATGAGCAGACATAAATTGAACCCTCCAGTATTACAGGTAGCACGAAGTAAATATATACTGCGTTGGCTACCACTGGTAATCAAGGGAATTAGGCGTTGCCGATTTTCACAATCGGACGAGGTTGCTGCCAACCAATCGCTTACAGCTTTTCTAGGAAAGCAAATACAACCCGTGCTTGATTTTCCGCTGCGATCGCAAAAAATGTGCCGATTTGCGTTGCAGCTGCCTCTTCGCCACCACCAGCTAAATCGGAAACGCTTCTGACAGCCATGAAAGGGACGTTGTTGGAATAGGCTACCATTGCCGAAGCGGTGGTTTCCATATCGACAACTAGTACATCCGTGTCGGCGTTGCGGTTGCCTTGTTCGTCAAAATTAAGGGTTGTCGCTAGAAATTTCCGATATTGGGCGTTGTCAACAAATGTAGGTCCAGCGACCCCATTTTGACCGACGATGAGTTGAGGTGGTGGATCGATCGGCGTAGTAGCGCAATTTCCCGCTTGGTCCACTTGAGGACAATCTAATAATTCAACTTCCAGCTGACTTGCTTTTTTAAACATTGCCTCATCAACCGTAAACCAGAATTTTAAGTCCTGATCTGTTTCTGGGTTGACAGACGTGCCTGGGAATGGCACTTGACGGATGATCTGTTCGTTGTTCTGGTTGAAGTAAAATTGCGGTGCGCGATCGGAACTGACATTTGTATTGCGTAAAAAAGCATTCTTAGCATCGGGTTGAAAGATTCCTTCTTGGTTAGCTTGCCCTGGTTCAGATGCTTGTCCTAGTAAAAAATTGCAAGTCTTGGCTTCCTCTAATGGGTCTTGCAGGACGTGATTGAGTTGAAGTCCGGGTGAGAACGCACACGGTACAATTTCTGCCGTGTTATTGAAATACGTCTCTTGGGGGAACCCCCACCGTTTGGGGATCGTTACCGAACCGATGGGTGTCTCATTTGGGGTATTAGGGTCGTCGTCGTTTGCCCCAACCCCACCAACTCCACCAGCGATCCCGCTAAAAATTACTTTTGAGACGTTAAATTTGTCTAGCGTTAATTGCGTCACCATTGTAGCGTTGACAATACTGATATTAGTCAGCACGACAACGACGTTCTTACCGCGCAATTTTCCCTTACTAAAGCGATGTCCGTTAATATTTACGCAGCCATCGAATTTGTTTTTGCCGTCATTCAAGCGCATTTCATCAATAAATCGATCTGCCTCACCAGAAAATGCAGAAACGAGAGCAATTCTGGGAACTGCATCAGTATTAGCTTTACACTCCCCTTGAATCGGAGCGGCTTGAGTGCTGCTGACGGGTAACTGAAACGCAAAAGAGAGCAAAACTGGCAGTTGCCACCAACGCGAACTGCTAACGGTCGTGTTCCTACTAAATTTCATGGTTTTGCTCTCCTATCCTCTTGTTTTAACGTTCGGTCATTAGGATAGTAGTATTGGCAACCATTCAAAATGGTAGTATTTGCAACTTAACTATTACTTAGAATCAAACATTGTATTTTGTCGTGAAACTATAGAAAAGTTGACTTATTCGTCAGCGTTTGCTGTAAGAAGCGGGAGTCGGTAGGGGCGCACAGTGGTGCGCCCGTACATGTGCGCCCGTACAGGGGAGTCGGGAGCCGAGAACAAGATTTTGATACCTAGTCGATCGCATAATCGGTGCTAGCGCGCGGGAGCGTTACAACGATTGACGATCGCAGGATTCGCGCAACTCCCTTTAGTTTGCAGATCTGCTAGCGTACTTCCGAGTAGATACAGTCCACCACAAAGC
>NZ_JBOFLP010000287.1:0-3346 GCF_051657925.1 Chroococcidiopsis sp. | reverse complement strand
TGGCTACTGCTGCCCAAGGGCTTGCTGATAGTGAAGCTACGGTTAGATTAAAACAATATGGTGCAAACGAACTGCCCGAACCACCGAGGCGATCGCTTTTGCTACGATTTCTCGACCAATTGACCCATTTTATGGCGTTGCTGCTATGGGTGGCTGGTATTCTCGCTTTTATCTCTGGCACTCCAGAGTTAGGTTGGGCAATCTGGGCAGTAATTTGGATTAACGCTATCTTTAGTTTTTCTCAGGAGTTTCAAGCCGAAAAAGCCTTAAATGCTTTGAAAAAAGTTTTGCCTGCCCAAGCTAAAGTTTATCGTAGTGGCATTTTACAGACTATTCCCGCCCGTGAGTTAGTTAATGGTGATGTAATTCAATTAGAAGAAGGCGATCGCATTTCTGCCGATGCTCGTTTAGTGGCTGCGGAGAGTTTTTATGTGGATGTCTCGATCCTCACGGGGGAATCTTTACCAGTCAATCGTCATGCCCGTCCCGTGCGTACTCGTCCAGTAATACCGATGCGGAACGGTACGCCTCTAATGCACCCAGGGGAAGAATCTCTACAAGAAAAAGTTAGACCCGCAGAAATCGCTAATCTGGTACTAGCAGGTTCGACAGTAACTTCGGGTCGAGCCACAGGAATAGTCTACGCCACGGGAGATCGCACCGAATTTGGTCACGTCGCTCATCTAACTACCACAGTTAAACGCGAACCCAGCACTCTAGAAATACAGATTGCCAAGATCGTCAGATTTATTACTGCCCTGGCAATTAGCATGGGTGCAATTGTATTTCTCCTCACTTATTTTCTGGTGGGAATGGAAGCTAAAGAAAGTTTTATTTTTGCCATTGGCATTATTGTTGCTTTTGTCCCAGAAGGACTATTGCCTACGGTAACTTTGTCCCTGGCAATAGGAGTACAGCGTATGGCAAAATCCAATGCCCTAGTGCGTCGTCTTTCAGCAGTTGAAACCCTCAGCGCGATCACCGCTATTTGCACCGATAAAACAGGGACTTTAACCAAAAATGAGATGACCGTCCGCAGTCTCTGGCTGCCCAGCACAACAGATGCTTATATTGAAGTTACGGGTGCTGGATATGAACCAACAGGAGAAATTAATCTTCCTTCTGAAAGTCAGGCACAAGAACAAGTTCGGTTACTTTTAGCTGGTGCAGCACTGTGTTCTAATGCTCGTTTAGTTCATCTGACTCAACCGAGTCGCTGGCAAGAAATTGGCGATCCTACCGAAGCAGCATTGTTAGTGGCAGCAATGAAGGCGGGGTTGGAACCAGAAATACTACAGAATGAATCTCCCAGACTGCGGGAAGTCCCTTTTGATTCTCGTCGTCGCCTAATGAGTGTGGTGTTAGATTGGCATTCGCAACTATGGGAAAATGAGTGGCAAAATGAGCATCCTTATTTCTGCTTTACCAAAGGCGCACCTCTAGAAGTTTTACGTCACTGCAATTGGACTTTACGGGATAATAAGCTGATTGAACTTACCCAGAGCGATCGCACTGCCATAACCACAGCCAATGATAACCTGGCACGTCAAGGTTTTCGCGTGTTGGGAATTGCTGCCCGTCAAGGAGAGCAGGAACTGTTAGAAATAACATCGGCACAACTAGAGCAGGATCTTACCTTTATTGGTTTAGTAGCCATGTTCGATCCTCCTCGTACAGAAGTAAAAGAAGCGATCGCCCAATGTGATCGAGCAGGAATTAGCGTGACGATGATTACAGGAGATTACGGCTTAACCGCCGAAGCGATCGCCCGCAAAATTGGTTTAGTAGAGGGTAAAGCTAGGGTAGTTACAGGCGAAGAAATAGGACATTTATCTGAGGCGCAACTGCGTCAATTAATTCATCATCGTGAGGGGCTGACACCGCCACGGACTTCTCAAGCATTTGAGGGAACCTCAAATGACGAGTCCTCCTCGAAGGGCGGTGCTTGTACGCCCCGTCAGCAGCAACTGATCTTTGCTCGCGTGATGCCCGAACAAAAACTACAGATTGTCAAAGCCTATCAAAGTCTCGGTCATGTAGTTGCAGTTACGGGGGATGGAGTTAATGATGCCCCTGCCCTCCAGGCTGCCAATATTGGTATTGCTATGGGCATGAGTGGTACTGATGTTGCTCGCGAAGCAGCAGATATAGTTTTACTCGATGATAACTTTGCCACTATTGTTAAGGCGATCAAGCAGGGACGAGGGGTTTATCAAAATATCCGTAAGTTTATGACCTATATTCTGGCTTCCAATGTGGCGGAGATTGTACCGTTTTTAGCCATGGTAATCTTTAAAATCCCCCCA
The DNA here is from genome assembly GCF_051657925.1 of Chroococcidiopsis sp. Lineage (NCBI taxonomy): Bacteria > Bacillati > Cyanobacteriota > Cyanophyceae > Chroococcidiopsidales > Chroococcidiopsidaceae > Chroococcidiopsis > Chroococcidiopsis sp. The sequence goes on along the minus strand of NZ_JBOFLP010000287.1, from coordinate 1,040 downwards.
GCTTTGATTGTCTTGCAAATTCTGGCGATCGATTTGGGGACAGATATGATTCCCGCTCTAGCATTGGGAGCAGAGCCACCAGAAACAGGAATTATGCAGCAGCCACCCCGTAAAAAATCGCAGCCCCTCCTCGATCGCTCTCTATTAGCTCGTGCCTATGGTTTTTTGGGTTTAATTGAAGCAGTGCTGGGGATGAGTGCGTTTTTTGCTGTCTGGTGGAGCTATGGCTACAGTTTTGCCGAACTTCAAGCCGTGAGTGGGGCAATTTTATCTCATTCAGCCGATCCTACCACTAGAGCAATCTATCAACAGGCTACTACGGCTACTCTCGTAACGATCGTCGCTTGTCAGGATGGCAATGTGTTTGCCTGTCGTTCTGAGAGAACATCGATTTTTAAATTAGGATTTTTGAGCAATCGTTTAATTTGGTTGGGTATTGCTACCGAGTGGATTTTAATTCTCTGTATTGTTTTTCTCAAGCCTTTAGAAAATATTTTTGCTACTGCCCCCTTAGAGATTTGGCAGTGGCTGTTGCTGTTAATCTGTCCGCCGATCTTGTTAGGGGCTGAAGAACTACGCAAACGCTTTTTCCGCCGTCGGGTAGTCCCAAAGATCTAAGGATAGAGATAATCGTATTTAAGAGTCGCTACGATTTTTGGTGCAATTCAAGGAGTTGCGATCGTTGCTGGGATAATTATCGGCTTGTTTATAGAAACCCCTAACCTCATGGGTATTGATGACTTTAGCGATCGCGGATTAATAATTAAAATATGCTTTTTGGACAACCAAAAAAACTAACAGTTCTCACACTGTAATATCTCTAACAAGATCACAATTTCCTCAAGTTGTTTGACTATAAATAAAATTAAAAACAATCGAACTACAGATCGACTTGCTTAAATATTAAACAAGACAATTATGTTCAACAAAATTTTAGTAGCGGTAGATATTAGAGAAATAGATAAAAGTGCTTTCAATCAGGTTTTATTCCTGGCGAAAACCACTGGTGCTAAATTGATGTTGTTAAATGTTATTGCACC
>NZ_JBOFLP010000286.1:0-4673 GCF_051657925.1 Chroococcidiopsis sp. | reverse complement strand
CGGAAATGGTAGTTTTAATGTTACCGTAGCAATCGATCCACGCCACGAGATCGCTTGGTGGATCGGGAATCTGCTGCGGATCTAACTCGTCGCCTAACAAGCTCAGATCGCCAGAGGCGATCGCTGCTGCTGCTTGAGGGAATACGTCTCGCGATCGAAACTGAGAACCACCGCGAGATACCTTAACAATTTTTATAACTCGTGCGCTAGCCTTGATAAAAGACAGAGTATAACCTGCATTGACTCCCACAACTTTGACATTGTTGGGTAACAGTACGTACGTCAGTCCCTCGCCTTCATTGTCTTTTCTGGGTTGTGCATCATCTTGGCGCGGCGCACAATTATGATAAATTAGCCGTTCTGCTGTACCGGGATTTAGTCCGAGTTGAGCCACCCAAAAGCCAGTGGCTAGCGTGCTGAATGGTGGTACGGAAACCCAATGAATTTGAGCTGTTGATAACGACATCGATAGCCGTTGGGTAACTTCAGCAAAAGCTGGGTCGCCATTTCCATAATCTGCAATGAGGTTAATTTGCATAAGTTATTAGCATATGTAATTGGTCACAGCCTGCAAGATTCGTTCCGCTGCGTGTCCGTCTCCAAAAGGATTAATTGCTGTTGCCATTTTTTCATAAGCAGACGGGTTGCTCAACAACTCAGCCGCCGCCATCACAATTTCTTCTGTTTGGGTTCCAACCAATCTTGCTGTTCCAGCCGTCACTGCTTCGGGTCTTTCTGTCGTTTTGCGCAAGACCAAAACTGGTTTACCCAAACTCGGTGCTTCTTCTTGCAAACCACCAGAATCAGTTAAAAGCAAGTGCGATCGCTGGATCGCCCCTACTAATTCTCCATAATCTAGCGGATCTGTCAAGAAGACTCTGGGATGCTTGCCCAAAATCTTTTGTAGCGGTTCGCGCACGATGGGATTGCGGTGCAATGGCAACAATAAAGCTGTATCCTCAAACTTTTCTAGTATTTGCAAAAAACCTTGGGCAATTCCCTGAAGCGGTTCGCCCCAGTTTTCTCGCCGATGCACTGTAGTTAATAAAACTCTATATTTGTCCCACTCTAAACCATCGATCTGACAAGCTGGTTGCTGTTCTGCTACCGATAGCAATGCATCAATGACCGTGTTACCCGTTTGATGAATTTCTCCTAAAACGCCCGATCGTTGCAAATTCTCTACTGCTTGCGGCGTAGGGGCAAAGTGCAAATGCGCCAACTGAGAAATCAACCTGCGATTAGCTTCCTCTGGGTAGGGATTGAATATATTGTCTGTTCTCAGTCCCGCCTCTACATGTCCTACCGGAATTTTTTGATAGAATGCTGCCAAAGAAGCCGCAAAAGCCGTAGTCGTGTCCCCTTGAACTAAAACTAAGTCCGGCTGCTGTTCAAACAGGGTTTCTAATCCTCGTAGACTGCGACAAGTAATATCGCTAAGAGATTGTTGCATTTGCATAATTTCCAAATCTGCATCTGCCTTTAGGTTGAATAGTTGCATGACTTGGGCAACCATCTCGCGATGCTGTCCAGTTAAAACAACTTGGGTATCAAACTGAGGCGCGCGCTGAAACACCTGAATCACTGGTGCTAGCTTAATTGCTTCTGGGCGAGTTCCTAAGATAATGCAGACTTTTTTCATTGAGTTGGTTTTGTTAGTGGTTCATTGGTCAATGGTAATTGGTAATTGGTAATTGGTAATTGGTTGTTGGTGAAGAAAGGGTGTGGCTAGTGGCTAGCAGTAAATAGGGTGTGGGGTGTGGGGTGTGGGGTGTAGGGTGTGGAGATTGTAAATTTCTTTCTCCCTCAGCTCCCGATCGCTCCCTCAGCTCTCTTACTCTGCTCCCTGCTCCCTGCTCCCTTGTCTCCCTGATAACTGATAACTGATAACTGATAAATGAAAAAACCCAGCTGGTCACTGGGCAGATGCATTATTTGGATGAAATAAACTTAGCTTCCGCTAGAACTTTGGCTCCGTATCGCAGGTCAAAGGACAAGCTGCATAGACGGAAGTATCAATGTCATCTGCCTCGCCATGCAGCCAGCTCAACCATTTAACTTCATGTGGGTGAATTCCTTTCAAAGTCAACACGCTAGCTCCAATCAGCACTGCCAAAACGTTGAAACCAATTACACTTCCTGCTACTAATAAAACTGCACTTACTGGCATCACAGATTGCAGTACCATCGATAACAAGAAAGCTACTGTAGCCATCAAAACTACTAAAGGAAAGCCCACAACGAGCAAACAAACTGCTAATGTGAAACTCCAGATTAAAAAGCTTTTGAGTGTAAATAAAGAAGAAGATGTCCCTAAATTGGAGCTTTGAGTTAAAGCCATAGTTTCTCTCCAAAGTCAATGCAAAAATTCAGATTTGTAAAATTCTGTACGCGGAGTCGGAGCTAGTTAAGCTCTATTGAAAATTAGTATACAGATACCCATTGATAAGATGATCGGATAGTTATTAATCTTTACACTAGATAATTTGTGTTTATAAATCCGAACGGAAAAGCATATAAAAACTCTAGGTATATTAAAACATCTATCTTGAGATATATAGCTTCAAAGTCTCTTAGGTTCTAGCTTTCACAAAGATCGAGCGAGAGATCTTATGTGAAACAAGATCGCTAGCAAATGCAAAAAACGATCGCACCCTTGTTGACTTAACATTTCGTATAAATACAGCGGTGGTTTCTCATAATTCCTCCATGACTGATTAACCAAAAAGAAAGCGATCGCCCACCCTAATTCCTCATTTTGATAATCGTTAGATTAAAACTATCCTCAAAGCAAGTTCATGAATTTTTATAACTAGTGAATAGTGAGTCACAAGTGGCTAGTAGCCAGTGGCTGAATTCTTCATCTAGTGAATAGTCACCAGTCACTAGTCACTAGTCACTGAATAACTGATAACTGATTAGGGGAAAACTAAACGTGTAATCACACAGACTTGAGGCATATGACAGAACCCCAACGTCAGCCAAATTATCCACCTCCCGCACCCCGCGTTCCTCCCATACCACCACCACCGCAGCGAATGAATTCCAGTGGAGACACGGGAGTGGTGAGTTCGACGCAGCCAATTCAGCCGATACCCAGCACTCATGTAGCGGTGAATGCGCCGGAAGAACCGTTACCCTTACCATCTACAAGTCCTCGTCTCAACGTACCTAGACCAGCACCACCTAGCGCTGTCCGTCCTAGACAAAGTAAGACGAATAACGCACCTACATTAGAACAATTGGTACGAGAAGCATACGATCGCGGTATTTCCGACTTACATTTAGGAGTAGGTGAAGTACCGCGCTTTCGCGATCGCGGTCAAATTATTCTCACCGATCGTCCCCTGATCGACGAAGATACTTTTTTCAGTTGGCTGCGAGAAATTCTGAGCGATCGGCAAATCGAGCAATTCAAAGAAGATTTAGAATTCGACGGTGCAACCCAGTATGAAGGATTGGTGCGGGTGCGGATCAATATTTTTGTTGCTCTCAATGGTCCGGCAATGGTACTGCGGCTGATTCCATTAAAAATCTTAACAATGGAACAATTGAACTTGCCACAGGTATTCAGAGATCTATGCCACTACCACAAAGGATTAATTTTGGTGACGGGACCGACAGGTTCGGGTAAGTCTACTACGATGGCAGCGATGATCGACTTTATCAACAAGACTATGCCGAAGAATATCATTTCAATTGAAGATCCAGTTGAATTCGTGCATGTTAGTCAAAAGTCGTTGATCAAGCAACGAGAAGTAGGAATTCATACATTAAAATTCGATAACGCCCTCAAAGCATCCTTACGAGAAGACCCAGATATCATCCTGATTGGGGAAATGCGCGATCGCGAGACAGTAAACACAGCCCTCAAAGCAGCACAAACCGGACACTTAGTATTTGGTACGTTGCACACAAACAGCGCTGTAAAAACTATCGAACGGATCTTGAACCTTTACAATCCCGAAGAACAGGGACCCATGCGAATTCAGGTGGCTGAATCGCTCGTAGCAGTCATTGCTCAAAGCTTAGTTCGTACTACAGATAGCAAACGAGCAGCCGTACACGAAATTATGATTAATACAGATGCAATTAAGGATTACATTATACGTAATCAGGTTGAAGAAATAGAGGCAATTATTCCTCGCTGTGGCTTCGAGGGTATGTGTACCATGAATCAGTCTTTGTATCAGCTATATGAACAAGGACGAATCACGGAAGAAACAGCCCTAGAAGCCTCACCCAAACCCAATGAAATGGCTATGACCCTCAGAGGTCGAGTTTAAGAGATTGGGAGTCAGGAGCGATCGCTCCTGACTCCCAACTTCCGACTTGCGACTTGCGACTTTCCCCTTATCCCCTACCCCCGCTAAAATTGAGTCATTCCAAATCGCTCCAAGTATTTAAAGGCATCGCCCTGTTTACGCCGGGGGGGGATCTGATTTATTGTATCGACCGCTCTAAACAGCAGCGCTGGCATTTACAGTTATGCATGGAGCTACAACAAATACTAGGACTGCCAGAGCCACCCCACTTTCTCGTTCCTTGCTACACAGCAACGCTAGATTGTTGGTTAGATCCACAGACTCAGCACATCCAAACCTTTGCTGAAGCTTATCCATTAGTGATGCGCCATCAGGCATTACTCAATGCAGTTTTTGATGTCGGAGAAT
>NZ_JBOFLP010000285.1:0-13762 GCF_051657925.1 Chroococcidiopsis sp. | reverse complement strand
AAAAACCTGGAGTTTGCTTGGTCAAGGAGATTCAGTCTAGTTGTCACCAGAATAATCTAGTTCTCAGTCTCAACCCAGAGATGGCGCAAAAAGCGACTGAAGTTTTGCAAAACTTAGTTGCATTTGACGTGCCTGGGTTGGGCAATGCAGTGCAAGAATCTCAAGGACAACCTTTCGTTTCTTTAGCGGCAGTAGCTGAAAGTTTGGCTCCAGCAAAAGGTTTGTGGTTTGTGAGCGGGAAAGAGGAAAGCCCTTTTTGAGCAGTTGCAACAGTTTTAGTTGGCTCTGCTGTAGCGTTCTAAAATGAGACTTCTGTGGAATTTTACTTCTAGTTTTGTGCTACAACCAAAGAGCTTATTTAGCCTGATTACCGATCTGGGATGGGATTTCTTTGGCTGCGACACTGCTACGGTATTTGAGAATTTTCCCAAAACATCAATGCTAGCAGAAAACATCCGATCTCTCTTAGTGGTATCTTGTAGGAATTTAAGCATTACAATTGTCAATTCCTCTCTGGAAAGCTCGGACGAGTGATCGATGAATTCAAGAATGCATTTAGATAGGGCTACTATAAATATCTTATTTGAAATACCTAGATTCCGCGTGAGCTTTTTTACTTCCACATATTTTTTAAATTAACAATACCAATAAAGTCATTTAACAATTGGCATAGTATTACTAAATATGAATTTATTTGAGCATAAAAAACAAGGCGATCTAAAGTTAAACTATAATTAACTTAGCTCAAATATCAATGAATTTTGAGGAGATCTTCCGTAATGCTTTCTCAAATTAGATGGTAATTTCTGCTCTCATTTGGTAGTTTTTAAAGCTTCAGTAATTTAGAAATATTTATGCTTGCTACTGAAGTAGATTGGAGCAAGTTTCGCTACTTTTCGCTTGAATTTTATCAAGTCTAAACTTAATGTCTGCTAAAATGGTAAGTTATCGCTAACTTATGGAAACTTCTAGTTTGTCTTAACTAAGAGAACGAGAGCGATACTAGGCAACTAATTTTACGTAATTCGTCGATTAAAGACCGCTTAATGTGATGGAGTGAGCTTCGATGAGACGAGCGGTGATTTACTCCCTTTCCGCCAAAAGATTAGGTATTTATAGTTGTTAGAATGCTTAACTTACCAAGATTTGTTTTGCCGAATCTTATCATGGGAAGAGAGTAAGTAAAATTAGAATTAAAAAGAAGCAGTAACGATAATGATAGTACCGAATCTAGTTACCTCACGAGAATCGAACGCTCAATATTAAGAATAAACTATTCAAAATTATGTAACAATAACGAGAATATTAACAGTAGATAGTAGTTTTTAATCAATTGAACGAGTAGTCGATAGTTTTAAAAGTTTCGGCAAATTCTACAGTATATAGTCGATGTAATAGCAAAGTTAGTTATCAATATGAAAACTATTAAAAAACTGAAGTACATCATTTCATGAAATAAATATATAACATGAAAATACAGAAACAACAAAAAATATTACGAATTATTAGGTCATGCCCTACACAAGAGTGGGATAGGTTGCAATATCATTCCAAGTCCAAGGACGTGAGGTCAGATCTGCCCGCTGTGCAGTTGTAGTTCCCAGGCAAGAATGCTGCCATATCCAGTTAAAGTAGCTCAGGACGAGTCTTGCAGTAACCTCGGTCTGCTGCCACACCTTGCCGAATTTGTTTTGTCGGCGATGCCATCGAGAGCGTTTGCTGACGGACAATGCCTAGGGTGCGCTCTAAACGTTGCGTCAACCCTTTACAAATAAAATGCTCTACCTCATCAGGTAGGACTCGCTCATATCCCTCCCAGCCGTCCGTATGCCATTCCTTGCAATCAGTCTTGCCTTCAGTACTAATCACTAACTCAATGGCTAGTTCGTCGGTATGCTTGCCTACACGAGCGCAGAGAATCAACCCGCTTAGTTGAGCCAAACTCAACGCTATCCAGCAATCTCCAGCCTCTGCCTCCTCTGCTAAACAGTGTTTTTGTTTTTTAAGGGCAAATCGACCACATTTCATCGGCTCCAATCGCGTCTGTGTCCACATCTTGCACCTTAGCATTGTGTACCATTTGCGCTTTCTCTGCTGCCGCTTGCACAATACTAACTACTGTGTCGTAAGCTAAGCCACTAATCCGACTGATGCCACGTAAACTACTACATAAGAGCATGGGCTTGCAGCACAATCCGCACTTCTTCTTCGCTCACTTGCCGTCGGTAATACAGCGTATCAAAGGTATCGGTGAAGGTTTGCTTACATTTGGCACAGAAGTAGCGTTGACTCCCTTTACTCGTCGAGCCATGTTTATGCGGTTTATCATGACCACACAAAGGACACTTCATAACAATACTCAAGATTAACTGCACAATGTTTCAGTCTAGCAGTCCCACACTTGCCTATTGCACGATCAACAAGCCGAAAATGTTGATAGAGGTATTCAACTTGATCGTCTACTGAAAGCGAAATCGAGAATGGTTGTTCAATCTCATATCGATAAATTCCTTCATTACTCATTTCAAACAAACTACGGTAGCGTTCTTCCGATTCTGATAGGCGATCGAGCGTTTGCTGTAATTCGGCGTTGTGGCGTTCGAGTTCTTGCGATCGCGCTTGTTCTAATCGTAACAGTTCTTCATCTTTTTCCTGCCGCTCGATCGCCGCTGCAATACTATCGGCTGCTACTTGCAAAATGGCAATTTCTGCCTCGTCATACAGTCGCGGTTCGCCGCAGTTATCGAAACCGATTTGTCCCCAACTTTGTCCCTTAACGAGAATCGGCACCACCAAGATTGAAGTGAGACTTTGCTCCAGAAAAATACTGCGAGTCGGCTCTGGCAAATCGGCAACTAAATAGTTTGAGACAACTCCTTGCAAATAGTTTTCGCGGAATTGGGCGAAATTCTCCCAAGGTACGCCAGTCTCTAAATCGGGCGTGCTGTCAATCGAAGGAGATACGCCTACTTGACACCACTCCATCAAAATTCGCACCGCTGGAACGCCTGTCTCTGGATGAGCTACATCCTGAGTAAGACAACACCGATCGCTCCCCACTGCTTTGCCCAACAACCGCACGACATCGGGAAGAACCGTGGTGCGATCGGGCGATCGCAGCAGCAGATTGGCAATTTGGGCAACGGTCGAGAGTAAGGAAGCTTGGCGCGAGCGTGCTTCGGATTGGCGCAGGCGATCGCATTCTTGTCGTTGTTGAATGAGTTCGCTTTGCAGGCGATCGTTTTCTTGTTGGAGTTGAGCGAGTTGAGTGCGAAGGTATTGATTTTCTTGCTGGCACTTAGTAAATTCTGTTTGTAGTGTTCGATCGCGATCGCGCTTCTCGGCTTCTGTATCCATAACAATTTTCAATCTACCTTGAAGTCAATTGGTGAAAGACGAGCGTGAAGCAGCTAGGGTTTAAGCATATTATCTTAAAATTAGCCAACCAAGTATAGGTACGCATCCCTCACGCTTGAAATATTTCTTTGCTTACGGCACGCGCTCCGAGCGCGATCGCTCGAACTCGCTGTAATGAACCAATTCTGTTTCTCAAGCAAAGTCAGATTTTGTCCTGTATGCCAAACAACATATAAACCTAATTAGCTAACTACTAGAGACACACTTATACGTAGCTAGGTTTGTATGAACCTATCCCACTATTATTTTCTGAGATGTAAAAGCTTGATTTAATTGATGATAAAAACGATAAATTAAGCTTTTAATCATCTTTTATTGCCAATAAGTAAGCATTTTTAGATTAGTGGGATAGGTTCATGATTTCGAGAAGATTGGAGCGAAGTTTGAGTGTAACTCGAATCTGCCCCGTAGAACGATCGATCGCTACCAAGTATCGATCGACTCCTACCCAAACAGTTTGCCCATCTGCTGACACAACTACTTCTGGATCGATCGGTTGGCTATTCCAGCCCAGCCCGTAAACCCCAACTCGTTCGCCTAGATCGAGCGAGGCAAATCTACGGGGGTGTTCGTCTACAATTACCTGTCAGGAGCCATCGATTTGACTAAACTCCGCTCCTGAAATATTTCGTATTTTCATGAAAAATCTCTAAGATATCCGACCATAGCTTTGCTTAGGTAGGGTAGTTGAATTACCTTTGAAATAATATTTCTCGATCGAGAGGTTGGTGATGTAGAACCATCAACTGCACTGCTCGTAGTGTTGCAAATGCGTAGGCACGACCATTTATATCGCGCTTACTCAACCTCAAACACCCCAGGCTCGTATTCCTCAACAATCGTTCCTACCTGTCCCCGATACAATCCTAGTTCCGGTTGGTCTTCTAACAATACAACCACATCGAGTAACTTCATCAGTCCTTTATCCCATGTAATTCTCTAAGAGCAGCTAAATGCTCGTCATATCTTTTCCAGGCTTGCTCTAGCTCTACCAATCTCTGTTGCCAGCCTTCTTTTTCTTGGGGACTTTTCGCCGCAGCTATTTGGGCTAGTATTTTATCCTGACGGCGCTGCCACTTTTGTCGATGGCGCTCAAGGTTTGGATCGAAAGTATCGAAACCCATTTCTTCTGCTTGGGCTAACTTTTCTCTAAATCTTGCCTTTTCTTCAGCAGTCATGATGAGGCAAAATGCAACTCAATAAATATTAATAACCAGTCAACAGCTCTAGCCTTAGCTCCAGCTTCGCCTTTTTCTCTGGGTCAGTTGTAGTGGCTATTTCTCGCCTTAATTCTTCCCTTCGGGCAGCCGCTGCAACGCGATCGCTTTTGCCGACGATCGCCAGCTAAAAACTCCTTAATCCGCGTCTTTTGTTCTTCTTCTGTCATTACTAGCCGACCAGCCATCCCGCTCGACTCAAGTTCATATAACCTTTCTTGTTTTTGAATGATTTCCTCATCACTTAACTTCTTAGTCATTGTTGTTCCTCACTTATACTTATTGGTTCTGGGAAGAAGTCTGGATCTAATGATTCTTCTACCAGATAAAGACACTCTAACGGGAAAACTTGTACGGGCAATCCCGTTTCATCAGATGCGTCAACTCTTGCATCCAAGTAGCATTCAACATAAACCTTGAATACATGAAGTCGTAGCACGGGATGTTTGCGACAAAGCCGTGCAATTTGTTTTCTAGCTTCCTTAATCGTACCTAGCCAACTATTGCTACGCTGTGAGGGTTGGAACTGCCACTTAAGCAAATGCATCAGCAGCCGTGTCAAGTGGCTCTCTAATGCATCGCGATGTCTACCGCTCAAATCCCTTACTTCCTCCACCAGGTTGACTAAATCTAATTCATTCCAGCGTTTCTGCTCTAACAGCATTGCCTGCTCGTCTGCCCATGCTACGTAGTCTTGCTCGTATAGACTTGTTGCCCGATCCGGTTTGGCTTGTGTCATGTTGGTTTGATTAAGTTCGCCGATACTTTTATTGTTGCGCTTCCTGCCCAGACAAAACAATGCCGTCGCATCTAAGCGCACGCATCGGGCAGCGAACATTCTTTCTAAAAGCTTTGGATCTGTCCTAAGTTTCTGCAATTAGGAGACTATTAAACTATATTACTTTTTAACAACAGGAGCTATAACCACCGAAACTACTGCGCCAGCTATCAAGGAGAATGCCAAATTAACAACTTGACCTTGTGCGTTTCTATATGCTTCTATCGTAGCTTCCAGCTTGATAGTTCTGAGATTTAGGGCATCGATTTGGTCTTGTAATTTATTTTCGTTTTCGCTCGTCACTATTTAATTGCCCACCAAATAATAGCTACATATAAAATAGCAACCATGACCCAACAAAGCCGGAGCATGAGTTCGGTATTTTCCCAAAACTTTAAGTTATTCATTGTTGCTATTAGCCCAATTGACTTGTTTTAAATTATACCATTTTGTAGTATTTGCTTTGGCTAATAATCTGTTTTTGATTCAAATAACCAAAGCAATCTATGTATACACAACTGCCCAGATACAAAGGTGTTGGTGTTGTATCTGGGCTTAGACATCAGGCAGTGAGTCGATCGATCATTTCCTGCTTAGTCAAGTGCCTGCCCTTACCACGAGCATTCCGCCACTGGACACCTCTAGCACTACAGTGCTGTCGTAGTTGCACGGCACTCAGCAGGGCAAGGGCTGCTGGAGCAGTAGTTTGGGCTTGCGTCCGCTTTTTCTTAGGTTTTGCTTTGCTCGGTCTTATGTCCATCATGGGTTGAAGTGCGACAATCGCCGGAGGCAATAGTAGCAGACGGAGAGCTAGGGGCGCGATCGCGATTGCCGTTTTTTCTGTCACGCTCGGTGTAAGGGTTGTCAGCCAGGGGTCTTCTAGCATTGGTTCGGCTGCTATTTGAGGCGGCACTGACTCTTTCTGTAGCGCGGGAGCTGCTGGTTGCTGGCTCTCCTGAATTCGTCGCGCTATCCCCTGTACAAATTCAATCGCCATGACCAGCGCGAAGCCAACAGCAATAATCTCGATCGCGACGGTGAGAAAATCTTGCAACATTTTGAGTCTCCTATTGCTGGCGTTGTGTGTAGAGAATTGCCAGCTTATAGTGCGCCTTGGGAGTCGAACCCAAGCCCAGCGGTCAACCGGACGCGCCTTAAATATATTTCTTCTTACCTTCTTCGTAACCTTTGCAATAGAAAGGGTTTTCCGACCGAGGGGGGAAACCAAAATCTGCGTGTTGAAAACCCATGTCGTAATAGTGCCAGTCTATGCCTTCCCACAAATCCCGATCGGCAAGTCGCTCGGATAAAGGGCGGGGTTCTCGCACGGCTGGTTCGCGGTCTTCTTTGACGTAGTGGAAGCCTTCGATAAATTCTGGTTGCATGGGGAGAGATTGCTATACTTCTCTCCCCCCTCAAGCGTTAGCTTAACTTGCAAACAATACTAACAGTTGCCACTTTCACAATTTTGCTCTGCTTAAACCAATAGGACATACGCAAAAATCGTCAAAGCCATAATCTCGATCGCTGTCGCTAACCCAAAAGTATTGACATACTAGACATCTATCGCCCCCAGCACCTTTAAAGTTGCTCTCTGTGCCTGGGTTAAACCAGTCGCGCCAGTAAGATTCATCCCTTCGTAGGGTCTTTCGTTGCTCAAAATTTTCAGACACTTGCCTGTTTCGAGATCCCAAAATCGAATGCTGCGATCGTCGCTCCCACTCGCGAGAACGGGGATTTGGCGATTTGAAAGCTCGTCTTCTAGATGCGCGAACGTGACTGAAAGCACCCAGCTGCTATGTCCTTGCAATACTCTCAAACACTCACCATTTTCAACATTCCACAGTCTCACCGTTCCATCTAAGCTACTACTAGCTAGGGTATTGCCTTGCGGACTATAGGCAAGAGAAACAACCCAACTGGTATGACCGCGTAACATCCTCAAGCACTGGTTATCAGATAGATGCCAAATCGCGATCGCACCATCTACACCACCACTAGCCAGAGTTTGACCGTCAGGGCTAAAAGCAATCGCATACACCCAATTACTGTGTCCTGGTAAAGCCTTGATACATTCTCCAGTTTCAACATCCCAAATCTTCACCGTGTAGTCCGCACCGCAACTCGCTAGAGTTTGACCGTCGGGGCTGTAGGCGACACAAAGGGATAAGCTGTTGTGAGCCTGTAAAACTTTCAGGCATTGTCCGGCATGAATATCCCAAATTCTCACGGTTTGGTCTAAGCTACCACTAGCCAAAGTTTGACCGTCGGGACTATAGGCAACTGACATTACCCAATTCGTATGACCCTGAAAAGTTTTGATACACCTACCATCAGAAATGTCCCAAAGTCTAATCGTGCCATCCCCACCACCGCTGGCTAAAGTATTTCCTTGGGGGCTGTAAGTCACCGATCGCACCAAGTCACTATGTCCTTTAAAGATTCTCAGGCACTTGCCATCTGCAACATTCCAGACCTTGAGCATTTGGTCTGCACCGCCAGTAAATAACGTCTTTCGATCTGGACTAAAAGCGATCGCCCAAATGCCGCTACTATAGCCTTGGAATGTTTTCAAACACCTACCATCCGAAACATCCCACAGTTTCAAAGTTTGGTCTTCATGAGCGCCAATTAACATTTGACCATCGTAGCTAAAGACTATAGTGCGGATACCGCTACTATGCTGCAAGGTTCTGATGAGCTGACCCGTGCTAATATCCCACAACTTTACACAAGAGTCAGCATCGCCAATTGCTAGAGTTTTATTGTCGCCACTCAGGGCAACGGCAGACCACCAAACCCAGCCTTTGTGTCCGGCTGGTAATGTTTTTTTACACTCACCAGTCTCGATGTCCCATATTTTTATTGTTTGGTCTTCACTGGCACTGACAAGGGTTTGACAATCGGCGCTAAAAGTCACAAAACCAATGACGTTATTGTGTCCGTAGATAGTTTTCAGACATTGCCCAGTCTCAATCTCCCACAACTTTATCGTGCGATCGGCACTAGCACTTGCTAGAGTGCGACCGTCAGGGCTAAAAGCAACATAACATACCCAAGCAGTATGCCCCTGGAAAGTTTGATAGCATTGATTTGTCCCCAGATCCCAAAGCTTAATAGTTTTGTCTTCGCTACTACTAGCTAGGAACTTACCATCGCGACTGAAAGCGACAAACAAGACCCAACCTGCATGACCTGGTAAAACTTGGCGACATTGACCCGTGCTGACATCCCATAAGTGTACGGTGCGATCGTCGCAACCGCTAGCTAAAGTTTTGCCATCGGGACTGAAACTCAAAGCGCGAGTCCAGCCTTTGTGTCCTGACCATGCGAGTATTTGTTGTCCGTCTGCAACTCGCCACAAGCGAATTTGAGAATAACTGTCTGCGGTAGCGAGAATTCCATCTCTATTTACTGTCATGGCGAAAATATAGCCCAGGTTTTCAGTAAAAGTAGATTTGGCTAAATTGGAGTAGGAGAAGTTTACCCGCTGTAAATTCGCCCCGCGTAAATCTGCTTGCCAAACTGTGAGGTGTGAGAAGTCGCGATCGCTTAAATTTAGTTGTAGATGTAGCAGTAAATTCAGTGTATTTCCCGCTGCATATCCCGATTGGATGGCAATTTTGCTCTGTAGAGGAATCAGAATTTGCATCAACTGACGATCGATTGCTACTGCATCACCAAATACGCGCAACAATCGATTCGCAACTGGCTTGAGGATCAGTTGAATTTGAATATCTTGCAGGTAATTTTTTGTCTGAGCTTTAATTAATGCATGACTTATATAAAGAGCAGGCGACTGGGTTTCAATTTCTTGACAAACTTGAGTAATTAATCGCTCCGTTACATACTCCATCAAAACTGGTTGCAAGGTAAAAAGATTCGTCCCTTTCTCAATCAGCGATCGCCTTGCTAAAGATTCTAAAATTTCGAGAATTTCAGCAGTTGTCAAGGGTGATAGTAGATCGATTTGCAGTTCGGCGATCGCCACTGGTTCGCGATTAATTGCCAACCAGTACACGAGTTCTCGTTCCCAATTAGATAAGCGGTCAAATTGTTGCTGCAATAAATCTTGAATGTCGCCAAAAATTGCCGTACCTTGAGCTAAAAAACGTTCGATATTTCCAGCAAATAGATCGCTAATTGTCGTGGCAACAATTTTTAAGGCTAAGGGATTACCTCCGTAAGATTGAATCAAAGTTTGCCAATCGCGATCGCCCCCAAGAAAATGACCTTTGGCTTTAAATAGTTCTTGCGCTGCGGTTGTAGTTAAACCTGATAAACTCAAAGTCCTGACTGGAAAACTTTCTCCAGCCAAAGCCGCCACCTCTTTTGGTTTCTCGCGACTTGTTAAGATTAAACAACTCTGATGACGGGTTTCTCCAATTCGCTGTAATAACTTTCCATATTCTTCGTAACCATCTCGATAGTAACCAGCTTTATCATGATTGCTATTTTGTTGAGCGGCACTAGATAAAATAGTTTCGAGATTATCGAAAATAATTAAACAGCGATGGATTTGAAGATATTCTATTAACTGCAAAATCTTGCCGTCTGTATCTGCGGCTAGTTTTGTAGCTTTACCTTCCGACAACAATTCAATTAAATTAGTTAGCAAAAGATGAAGCGAAGGGGCGTTGTGTAGCGATCGCCAGATAATAAAATCGAAATTCTCCTGAATTTGCTCTGCAAGTTTTACCGATAAAGCTGTTTTCCCCGTGCCACCAATCCCTAAAATCGCGACTAACCGACAACGATCGTACCTTATCCATTCTGATAAAATTGCTAATTCGCGATCGCGTCCGTAGAAAACAGAAACATCAATGGCTTCGCCCCAACTGATTTGATTTTGGATTTCAGATTTTGGAGCCAGTGCGTTGGGCGGGTTTTCCGACTTGAAGCAACTGGCGTGATTTTGGATTGGCGGTTGAGTTTCTGTGCGATCGCCGATACTACTAGAAGAATAAAATTGCGATCGCCGTCTTAAAACACTCCGAAAATTATTCTTAGTAACCTTCTCCCCGCAAGTTTCCGAAAGTTTCTTCCACAATTGAAAGCCGACTAATTTAATATATTCAGCGTCATAACCGGAAGTTTGGGCAATTTCTGGATAACTCTTTTGTTCCCAGCAAGCGCGAAAAATAGTTTCTTGCAAGTCATTTAAGGGCTGTTTACCAAGGATTGCTTCCAGAGCGATCAAGGCTTCTTCAACAGTCATAATAATTGTTTCCCGCCAGAACCGCAGGGCAGAATGCAGAAAGTCAATTTTTCGATTGCCACTATTTCAATAGTAACTTCGATCTAACTTGTTATTTTAATCGATAACCTGAGTATATAACGTTTAATAACTTTTCATAACTGTCAGAGCCATTTAATTTTCATAAGATGCGTTTAGTCGGTCAACAAATCTATAGCGATTTGCCAACGACATTCATACAAACCATGACGAAATCATTTAGAAAATTATGACAACAACCTTACAAAGACGCAGCAGCGCCAATGTATGGGAGCGATTTTGCGACTGGATTGTTAGCATTGAAAATCGGCTCTATGTCGGCTGGTTTGGCGTGTTGATGATTCCGACCTTACTGGCTGCTACCACTTGTTTCATCATTGCATTTATTGCCGCGCCTCCCGTAGATATTGACGGTATCCGCGAACCCGTGGCTGGTTCTTTGTTGTATGGCAACAACATTATCTCTGGTGCGGTTGTGCCTTCCTCCAATGCAATTGGATTGCACTTCTACCCAATTTGGGAAGCAGCGAGCTTGGATGAGTGGCTGTACAATGGCGGACCCTATCAGTTAGTAATTTTCCACTTCCTGATTGGCGTATTCTGCTACTTGGGTCGGGAGTGGGAGTTGTCCTATCGCTTGGGAATGCGCCCTTGGATTGCAGTAGCTTATTCTGCACCCGTGGCAGCTGCTACCGCTGTATTTCTGATTTATCCCATCGGACAGGGTTCTTTCTCAGACGGTATGCCTTTGGGGATCTCTGGAACTTTCAACTTCATGTTGGTGTTTCAAGCCGAGCATAACATTCTAATGCATCCTTTCCACCAACTCGGTGTGGCGGGTGTCTTTGGTGGAGCGCTATTCAGTGCAATGCACGGTTCTCTAGTAACTTCTTCACTGGTGCGCGAAACGACTGAAATCGAATCTCTCAACTACGGTTACAAGTTCGGTCAAGAGGAAGAAACCTATAATATTGTGGCTGCTCACGGCTACTTCGGTCGCTTGGTTGGACGCACAAATGAAATCGTATTGGGAGTCGATGCCAACAGCCGCAGCCTGCACTTTCTGCTAGCGATTTGGCCCGTGATGGGGATTTGGTTTACCTCACTCGGTATCAGCACGATGGCATTCAACCTCAATGGTTTTAACTTCAACCAGTCTATTCTCGACTCTCAAGGTCGCGTAGTGAATACTTGGGCTGATATTCTCAACCGTGCCAACCTGGGTATGGAAGTGATGCACGAGCGCAACGCTCACAACTTCCCACTCGACTTGGCTGCTGTAGAAGCGCCTAGCCTCAGAGGTTAACGAGTTTGGTTTGTCTGGTTCTATGTATTGCTGAAAGTAGCGCTCCTAGTCGGGGCGCTTTTTCTTTGTTTGCGTTTTGTCTAGGTGTAGTATGACTTTTTTTGCGTAGTGTTTCGGCTAGACTCATTAGAGCAGACAATTTGTCGTGTGAATTAAGGCGATCTCCGCTTGAGATTCGATTGCGCGAGCGTTGGTGAACTAGACATGGCATGGGGCTGAGTTAAACTAAGCAGCTCCGTCACCGGAGTGACTTTGTTTAACTCAATCGCTTTATCAGTTACATACCAATCGACTAGTTTGTGTATAAAAAGCGACTAGCACTTAATACGGAATTTCATCCTCATCAACGGGTAAAGCAGTTGTTTCAACCGTTTGCGGTGGCAAGCTTTCAGCTACTCGATGAGTAGGTGCAAGAAGTGGAGGAGTTTCATCTTCTGCTGTCTTGAGGATGTTATTGGCAAAGCCGTTAGATGAGGCAGCGATTCCCCATAGTTCCTGGCTTTTCTCCAAACAGATAAACTTCTCTAGTTCTGGCGATGACGGCATAGCAATGGTTTCGGGAATTGCTACCCATGACTTTTTCGCACCGTTGGGTGGTTCTAAGGATGGCTTAAAGGTAGGATTGAAGGCGCAAAGGCAATGGAATTGTTTGTTCAGGCTGCGATAGCCGCAGTTAAACCGTTGGGCATAAGCGATCTCCATTTTGACTTTAAATGAGTTAACAGCTTCGCCAAATTTAGCAGCAGCAACGCCATGAATCGAAAGGACGAGCGGAACTTTGTGTAGATTCTGGTTTTCCTTACCCAATAGGTAAATCATGTAAAAGCTACGCAAGGTTGCTTTGTCACCGAGTTCGAGATATTGCTTGCGCCCATCTGGAGTTTCATAGTTCCCCACGATTTCCTTACTCTCCCGCAACTCGATAAATCGGGGAGATGTAGCTAAAATGTGCATTTTAGGAGATTTATAGAGTATTCCTTTCTCTACTGCACCGCTGGAGAAGGTGTGTTCGTAGTTGGGTGACTCTCCTTCCCAACCGATCAGTTCTAGGGTACTAGCCTTGACAAATAGACCAACCGTTGTCGGAGATTTATCATTAAGGATTTGGCAAATTTGTATTCCAGCGATGGAGCCAGTAAACTTTGGGTTTTGGAAATCTTGGAGTTCCATGAGGGCATGAGAAAAACATCACCCCCAAGCGGCGCGTCAGCGCATGGGTGTAGGGCTAGAGGCGCGGCTACAATTCGATCTAAAAAAAGTCGAAGCCATATCCTACCTTCCGACATTCTAGTTTCTCGATCGACGATCGCAGCCTAAACAATCTTCTACATCAAATCGCCGCCGCGCCTGCTTGACTCCAGTAGCGATCGGTGTGAATTTGGCTAGATTCGTCCGCTAGTTGACCGCCACAGCCCTAGAAAAAAAGTTTTTAGGGGTTTAGCATGATGGCATAAATCAGTTGGGCTTAAGCCATGATCGCTCAACAAGCCGCCTTCAGCAACGTCAAACAACGAGTCATCTTCCTGGTACTCGAAGGTGTCGAATTGTTAGATCTGGCTGGTTCGGCACAGGTATTCAGTATGGCTGCATCCTTGGGTGCGCCCTACTCCCTGCATTTCTGTGCCAACCTCTCTGGAGTGAGATCGGCACAAGGGCTGTTTCTGGGGCAGCTGGAGCCACTACCCGTCGTTTCTGCCAACGATCTAGTCATGGTTGCTGGTGTGGCATTGGATCGACTCAGCCAACCCCTGCTGGACGTGGAGACTCGTCGCTGGTTGCTCGATGCTTATGCCAAGAGTACCCGCATT
>NZ_JBOFLP010000284.1:0-10922 GCF_051657925.1 Chroococcidiopsis sp. | reverse complement strand
GCGATCGCGTGCCATAATTCATCAGCAATGTGAGGAGCAAATGGAGCTAATAAGAGAATTAATGTCTTAATTCCTTCTGCATACACTGGAGAATCTTTGCATTTTGCATCAGCCAGGGCATTGCTGAGTTTCATTAATTCAGAGACGGCTGTATTAAATTGGTATTCGCCTTCTAAATCTTCGGTAACTTCCTTAATAGCCGTATGAATTCCCCGTTTTAAATCCTTTTCAACTTTGGATTTTGGATTTTTAGCTTTGGATGGTTCTTTTGCATTTGGTTGCTGTGCGAATTCGGTGACTAATTGCCATACCCGATTCAAAAAGCGAAATTGCCCTTGAACATCTGCTTCATCCCACTCCAAATCTTTTTCTGGAGGTGCTTTAAACAGAATAAACATTCTGGCGGTGTCTACTCCATATTTAGCGATTACATCTTCTGGAGCAACACCATTACCCTTAGATTTGGACATGGTAGCGTAGACGAGTTTTAGCGGTTCGCCCGTTTGCGGATCGCGAGGATCGTCTGCATTGACAATTGAGGTGGGAACCCATTTATCTTTGTCTGCCTTATTGGGATTCATGTAAGTTAATCCCTGTACCATGCCTTGAGTTAACAGGCGTTGGAAAGGTTCGTCAAAGTTGAGCAAATTGCGATTGCCTTCGGCACCTCCCTTTGGGCGATCGCGCAAGACTTTGGTAAAGAACCGCGAGTACAATAAGTGTAAAATTGCGTGTTCTATTCCCCCAACATACTGATCCACGGGCATCCAGTCATTAACTTTTGCTGAATCAAATACCTGCCGATCGTTTGTGGCATCGGGATAGCGCAAGAAATACCATGACGAATCGATAAACGTATCCATCGTGTCTGTCTCTCGCTTCGCTGGGGTGCCACAGGTAGGACAAGGTACGTTAACCCAGCTTTCCAACTGCGCTAAGGGCGAACCACCGCGACCCGTAAATTCTATATCTTCTGGTAATCTTACGGGTAAGTCTGCTTCTGGTACGGGTACGATACCGCAGTTAGGGCAGTGAACTACAGGAATGGGTGCGCCCCAATATCTCTGACGAGAAATCAGCCAATCTCTGAGGCGATATTGAATTCTGGCTTTACCCCAGCCCTGCTGCTCGGCATATTCAATGATTGCTTGTTTGCCTTTTAGCGAATCTACACCATCAAAAGAAGTAGAATTCACCATTATTCCTGGTTCCGTATATGCCTCTTGTAACGAGGGTATTTTACTCGTGTCTTCTCCTGGTGGCACAATCACAACTTGAATGGGCAGATTATTGCCTTGAGCAAATTGAAAATCTCTCGTATCGTGAGCGGGAACTCCCATGACTGCCCCAGTACCGTATTCATACAATACATAGTCAGCAATCCAAATCGGAATTTCTGCACCTGTAAACGGGTTAATTGCCATTCCGCCTGTAGGAATTCCGCGTTTGGGTTTATCCTCAGCCGTGCGTTCTAATTCGCTTTCGGCTGCAACCTCTTGGATAAATGCTTCGACTGCGGCTTTTCTGTCTGGCGTTGTCACCTGACGAGTCAAAGGGTGTTCCGGCGCTAGAACGACGTAGGTAACGCCGTAAACCGTATCGGGACGAGTGGTAAAAACGCCGATTTTTTCCAAACTACCAACTATGGGAAATTCTAAATATGCCCCTGTAGATTTCCCAATCCAGTTAGCCTGCATCAGCTTGACTCGTTCAGGCCAGCCTGTCAACTGGTCGAGGTCTTGCAGCAATTCTTCGGCGTAGTCGGTAATCTTTAAGAACCACTGTTTGAGTAATTTTTTCTCAACTTTTGCCCCGCTGCGCCAAGAACGCCCTTCACTATCAACTTGTTCGTTTGCCAATACGGTTTGGTCAACGGGGTCCCAGTTAACGGCTGCTTCTTTTTGGTAAGCAAGTCCGGCTTGCAAGAATTGTAAGAAAATCCATTGCGTCCACTTATAATAATCTGGCGAACAAGTGGCAAGTTCTTTATCCCAATCAATTGACAAACCCAGCCGCTTTAATTGGTCGCGCATTTGGGCGATATTGCGTTGGGTCCATTTAGCAGGCGGAATATTATTTTTAATGGCAGCATTTTCGGCGGGTAAACCAAAAGCATCCCAACCCATAGGGTGTAGCACCCGATACCCTTGCATTCGTTTGAGGCGAGCAATCACATCCGTAATCACATAATTACGGACGTGACCCATGTGCAGGCTACCCGATGGATACGGAAACATGGATAGGGCGTAGAATTTCGGCTTATCTTTGTTTTCTTCAGTTTTGTCTATACCTTGTTCTACCCAGGTTTTTTGCCACTTTTCCTCGATCGCTGCGGGATTATAACGGGACTCCACGAATGAGACTCCTAATGATGCGTTCGTGTCTGTCTCAATATTTTAAATTACTGTTAATGGGTAATTGGCGATCGAGAAGTCAAAAGTTAAAAGTCAAAAGGCAAAAACGATCGCTAACTATGAATGACGAATGACAAATGACAAATGACGAAATCATAAAAGTCTTTGTATATGGTACGCTCAAGCCTGGCGAGGCAAATTATCAGCGTTATTGTGCGGATTATGTAGTGGCAGCACGAGAAGCGATCGCTTTGGGTCAACTATTTGACTTACCTTTCGGATATCCAGCCATGACTCCTGGCTGTTTCAAAGTCTATGGAGTTCTGCTTTCTTTTGCCAATCCAGAGATTTTACAGCAGGTTGACTGGCTAGAGGATTACGACCCGCAAAGGGCGATCGCTGAAAATGAGTATTACCGACAGCAAATAGAAGTCTACGACACTTCTTTAGCACCTATAGATCGAGCTTGGACGTACTTGATGACCCCAGAACAAGTACGCGCTTTTGGTGGCGTTTTTCTTCCTGACAGCTGGTGGAGCAGTCACAAATCAGTGACCAGAGACCAGTGACCAGTTATCGGTTGTCAGTTGTCAGTGGAAGGAGTGGCTACCAGTGGCTAGTAGCTGGACTCAATTCTTGTCACCAGTCACCAGTCACTAGCCACTCACGACTCACGACTCACGACTCACTTCAATTAAAATTCTTATTTTGTGGATGTTGTTGTGGCTCTATTGGTCGATTATTTTGATTTTGTCTTTCACCATTTGGTGAAGGAATCACGATCTTGGGGATTTCTACCACTGGGTCGTTGATAGCGACCATAAGTGGCTCAATTTTGGAGAGTCGGGCAAGTTGTGCGATTGGTGAGTTTGGTAGGGTAGCGATCGCGCCTACAAACACAGCTGCAATGGCAGTACCACCCCATACGATTGCCCGCCGTTGCGATCGACGGTGTATCCTTTGATAGACCTGTTGAATAGTTTGTTCTACAGGTTCTTGTGTTGGTACTGGCAGCGTTCCAATTCCTTGACGGAGGTTGAGCAAGCGCTCGTACAGCCGTTTGGTTTCTGGGTCATGTTCTAGCCATGTTTCTACCTCTCGCCTTTCGGCAGCGGTAACTTCCCCGTCCAGATATGCGCTCAGTAACTCGAAGCGATCGCGCTTCAACATATCCATAGCACCGATTAATTGATTTGCCTCAATAGTATGGTGTTTATCTGTTTCCCCTGGTTCGGGGCGATTGTCGATCCAACGTTTTTCATCAGAGGTCATTTTAACATCATCACCCGCTTATTCATAGATATGTCTAGATCTGTCTTTCCACCAAACTACCGAGTTTGCTGATATTTCTGAAGATCTTAAAGATTTGAGTTAGAGTTTCGATCTACTTACAAACGTATATTCTTGTGTCATTGCTTTCTATCTTCGGACTGATTAATTATTGACCGTTAAGATAATTTTGCAGTTGCGATTGGAGTCTAGCTCTAGCTCTAGCAATTCTCGATTTGACAGTTCCTAAAGAAACGTTGGTAATTTCTGCAATTTCTTCGTAGGGCATTCCTTCAATTTCTCGCAGCACGATAGTTGTGCGAAATACTTCGGGTAGATCTGCGATCGCCTCTTGCAACTGCTCGTAAAACTCTCGCGTTGTCAACTCTTCTTCAGGGCTGGGATTATCTCCGGCGATTTCCCAGTCCATTTCTCCATCTTCGGCAACGCGAGGAGTATCTAGAGATAAGGGATGTTTAACTCGCTTACGTTTGCGTAATTCGTCGTAAAAGATATTGGTGGCAATACGACTCAACCAGCCTCGGAATTTAGCTGGCTCGTTTAGCCGCTTGATGTTGCGGTAAACGCGAATCCAAACTTCCTGAGCTAGATCGGCTCTGTCTTGCCAATCAGGTGCTAAATGATACAATATGCGCTCTACATGCGGCTGATAACGGCGTAACAGCTCGGCAAATGCAGCCTTGTCTGGACGCAGCCCAGCCTGACAGCGCAAAATGAGATCGCGATCGGATAGCTTTTCTACTGTCACTGGCGCTGGAGTAACCGTTACGTGAACTGTTGACCAGCATACAGGAATTGATTGACTCATAAATGCCAATGGCTCGAAAACATTCCCGATTCATAGACTGCCCCACTTTACAGAAGTTCCCTACAGCAAGGCGGAATCTTTCTCAAGTTAGAGACGTGAATCTGATACCAGTATGTTCCCGAATAGGGAGCAGGGAGCAGGGAGCAGGGAGTAATTCACGCATTCACGCATTCACGCATTCACGCATTCAAAATTCCCTACACCCTACAACGCTAGTCGCACGGCAGTCGCTACAACGGGGGAAGCCAGCGCACGCGACTGGCTTCCGCACGGCGCTAGCTCCCCCATACCCTTTCTTCACGCACAACTTACCACTCTTTAAAAGCTAGTTGCTGTCGGAGATCGCGGGGAAATACGACCTTCATTAAGGAGGATTTGGGATTTTCTACGACCCGATAGCTTGGCTTCGCAGGTTCGTGGCTAATTGGTACGCCGACTCCAAGCAACAACTTGATGCACATGGTAATTGCGATCGCTAACATCAGCTTTTCTAACATCGCCTTTGTCCCCCACAACCACTAGCTGTACTTCACTTACAGTCACAAAACCGAGCGCTGACTTGAAACAACTGAAATCTAATTGCCAGAATTCTTTAGATATTTCTAGTTTGCCTATTTCTATCCTAAGATAGAAGCAAATCATAATACTATCTTAATATTTTCTTGCCTTTAGATGAAGATAGATTAAACTTAGCTCCGTCAAGCAATTGACAAGACTAATTTGTCTCCTACGTTAACGGTGGAAGACACTTTACGATCTGTCATTGGCAGTCTGTATATTTGTTTTTGGCAATCGGCAATTAGCTGTTAGCGATTGGCTAAGAAATCTGTTGCTCGAAGTTAGGTGCGTAGGCTTGGAGTAGCATACTGACTTGTTTCACTACCTCTTTACCACCACTACTTTTACCGAGGGCTTGGCGTTCTGGGAAGAATTCGGGTCGGTCTAAGCTGCGGGCGATCGCTTCATCGATTTGTTGTACAATTAGCGCTGCCAGCTCTTCTTTTGCCCGCTGGCGTTGGTAATTAGCACCTTCTTCAGTCGTAGCATATAGGGGAGGAAGACGATTGAGTGCATAGGCAGCGATATCACCTACGTCTAGACTGTGACCGCTGGTAACTTTAATTTCTGCTACCCGTGCGATAACTTCAGTCAGCACTAACTCTTCCATTACGTTGATAAATTGTTTGCGCTGCACCGCTACAACTTCGCCAGTCAAGAGCGAACCCATCAACTTATCTAACGCCATATACTCTTCTATGGAAAGCTCGGAAGCAGTGTCACAGATTCTACCCACCTCTGCTTCCATGGCTGGTGTTAAATAGCCATCTTGAAGGGCTTGCTCGACAATTTGTTGAATGCTCATAACGCTGCTTTACCTATTTTGCTTTCCTATAGTTAAACTAACCCTGGATTGATTTTGCCCTGCTACAGCACAAAAATTAGCACCCTAAGTCTAATTCATTCCTTGTTCCCGCCAAGTTGTCGGATCGACTGCTTCCCCTTGAACGTAAAATCCCCAATGCAGATGGGGTCCAGTTGAAGCCCCCGTCGAACCCACCGCGCCAATCGGTTGTCCGGCTCTAACAATATCTCCTTCTCTGACATAGATTCGGCTTAAGTGGAGGAAAACACTCGTTACTCCTTGACCGTGATCGAGTCCAATTATATTACCGTGAACTCGAAACCCTTGAGATTCTAAACCGATTAAGGAAACTCGCCCTGCGGCAGGAGCAACTACGGGAGAACCTACCGGACCTGCATAGTCAACACCACGATGGTAGTAATCTTTAGCAAATTTGCCATTGTAATAGCGACGCACTCCGTAAATCGTGCTGACTCTACCGCGATTGGGCTTAAGAAAAGGACCATTCCAAAATTTTTGCGGGGTAACGAGCGATTTAAAAGCTGCTACCCGACTCAGTTCGAGTTCGGTTGCTTCTAGCCCAGCCTTCCCTGGTCGAAAGTTAATTCTCTGCACGGGAAACTTACGATTTGCAACCCATACGGCTATATTTCTAACTTTACCTTCGCTGCTGATCTGAATTTCTCTTTTTCCTACTTTTTGTAAAGGTGTGGTAGGAACAAAAGCGCGAAATACACCAGGAGCAATAGCAAAAGCTGGATAAGTTTTGCGATTGACAGTCACGATAGGGCTGACGTTGACATCGGGGTTGTTTGGTCTGACGACTACCGACAGCGTGTCGCCTAAATGAGGCTTAGCGGGAGCGACCCGTACCTGCAAGGCTTGAGCTGGTAAGGCTGAGACTATGGTAATACCCAGTGAGAGTAGAAAGTAGTGGAGAACTGGTAATTGGTAATTGGTAGTTGCTAGTTGGTAGTTGGTGACAGGCAATCTCTCCCCCAGCTCCCCCAGCTCTCTTCCCCAGCTCCCTGCTCTCTGCTCCCTGCTCCCTATTAATTTATTCATATACTTGCAAAAGTCCAGACTGATTGACCAACTAGATTAGCTTTATGGTCTCGATCCCCTATGAAAGCTATATCGAGTTTTTACAAAAGTAGATGTGTTGTAATTGCTCCCAAATAAACTTAAAACTTCTGTATGCTGAATTTTATATACCTTAATACTTCTTTTATAAATTTGTGCAGGAAGATTTCAGATTAATAGTTGACTTGGTTTTGGTTTTGGCAGTGGCAGCAGGCGGCGGCTTACTGGCGGCGTTGTGCCGTCAACCAGTACTGCTAGGCTATTTGCTGGGTGGCATGGTTGTAGGACCAGCTGGACTAGGACTGATTAAGGAGTTAGTCCAAGTTGAAACTCTCGCTCAATTTGGCGTTGCCTTTCTGCTGTTTGCCTTGGGTGTAGAGTTTTCATTTGCTGAATTAAAAAAAGTGCAGGCGATCGCCCTTGGAGGAGGAGGATTGCAGATTGCCCTGACAATTCTGGTCACAGTGTTGGTCTGTGGAGTTGCAGGAGCCTGGGAAATCTTACCTGCTAAGGGCGTGTTTTTGGGGTCAATTTTATCTTTATCTTCTACTGCTGTCGTCCTCAAGTGCTTGATGGAACGAAACGAAACGGCGAGTTCTCACGGACAGGTCATGTTGGGAATTCTGGTCGTCCAAGATTTAGCACTGGGATTGATGCTGGCAGTTTTACCTGCACTAGACCAACCGCCGCAGTTAATTGGTATAGCGGTAGCAACAGCACTGCTGCGAATTGGTTTATTTGCTGCCGGAGCTGTTGCCGCAGGAATTTGGCTGATTCCTCCTCTATTACGCCTGTTAGCACGAACTGAAAGCAAAGAATTATTTTTACTAGGAGTCGTAGCGCTGTGTCTGGGAATTGCTCTATTAACAGAGCATTTGGGGCTATCGATTGAAATGGGGGCGTTTGTTGCCGGATTAATGATTTCTGAAGTGGAGTATGCCGACCAGACTCTAACTTATGTTGAGCCACTGCGAGATATATTCGCGACGCTGTTTTTTGCCGCGATTGGAATGCTAATCGATCCCGTGTTTCTGTGGCAAAACTTGGAGTTAATTTTAGGACTGGTGGCTTTGGTTTTTGTGGGTAAGTTCGCGATTGTCATGCCCTTAGTCATGCTTTTCCGTTACCCATTGAAAACAGCTTTGATTGCGGGATTAGGATTAGCTCAGATTGGAGAATTCTCGTTTGTATTAGCGAGTGAAGGGCGATCGCTCGGTTTGGTGTCCCGTCCCGTCTACCTGCTGATTTTGGGTACGACTGCCGTTACGCTCGTTCTTACACCTTTCGTGTTGCGACTCGTGCCAAAGTTATTGGAATTACCTTGGTTGAAAAAATTCATCGAGGGGCAAGATTTACCACTCGAAATTTCAGCCAACACGCCTCAACAAAATCACGTTGTCGTCTGCGGTTACGGGCAGGTTGGGAAAAACTTAGTGCGCTTGTTACAAGAACGCGATCGCCCCGTAGTCGTAATCGACCAATCAGAAAGCCGCATTCAGCAAGTCCGCGAGGCGGGCGTACCCTATGTCTATGGCAATGCAGCTAGTTTACACGTATTAGAAAAGGCAGGGGTCGAACGAGCTAAGTCGCTGGCGATCGCCCTACCCGATCCGATGAGCAGCCGCCTGTGTCTGAAGCGGGCGTTAGAATTGTCACCCGATCTCGATGTGGTAGTACGGGCAACTAAGGATAAAGATATTGAATTACTCTATCAATTAGGAGCGAGAGAAGTCGTACAGCCCGAGTTTGAAGCAAGTTTGGAACTAGCCAGTCATTTGCTAGCACAGATTGGCTTAGCACCGATTTCGATTCAGCAAGAAATGCAGCAAATTCGCAATCATCATTATCTAGAGTTACGTCCAGAACGGACGGCGGCTCAAGTTTCGCGTGAATTGCAGCAGGCTACTCAAGATTTAAATAGCCGTTGGTACGCCTTACCAGCAGGTTCGCCACTCACCGGTATGACGCTAGAAGAAGCTGACTTGCGCTACTTGACGGGGGTGAGTTTGATGGCAATTAAACGGGCAAACGGGCAAGAGGTAGATTATCCCAATGCTAAGACGATGTTGGAAAAGGGCGATCGCCTATTGTTAGTGGGAGAAGCAGAAGAATTAGCCGCTTTAGAGGAATTGGCTCAAAGCGAGGCAACTGTACCAGAAGCCAATGCTGCTTGTCATTGGTTGATGGTAGCTGCTGATAGCCCCGCGATCGGTCAAACTCTAGTAGATCTCGACATTCGCCGTCGTTTTGGCATACAAGTCCAAGCCATTCGCCGCGACGGTAAATTTCTGCGGTTTCCCGATGGCAATATGGCTTTACGGGCAGGCGATCGCTTGCTATTGTGCGGCGGTTACTTGGCAATGACACAGTTGCAAAAATTGCTAGCCGTCACTTCAAGTCCGCTCTCCAGCGTACCAGTGGTGAAAGCTATAGAAGCAGAAGCTTTGCGGGAGTATTTGCCGTTGGATAGTTGGAGAGAATAATAGTGTAGGGCGAAGCCCTACACTATTATTCGTCTCTCATTTCCCTAACTCTCGGTCTGAGGTAGGCGATCGCTTGTCGCCAAATTGTAGTGGAGCGCTCGCTTTCATCAATTAGGCAAACGCAATTAGAATCTTGCCAGCCTAATCTACCTGTCAGCGAGTCGCCTGTCATGAGTTTCATTTCTACGACAATCTGACTTTTAATCAGAGATTGTACCTGCCGAATACTAGGTAATGCTGTATCGTAGTCGCTAGCCATGTTTATACTTAACTTTAATTCCTATATATTGATAGTTCCCTCGATTGAGCTTTTAGTTGTCATTGGAAAAGTCAAAAGCTAGGAGACAGGAGACGAAAGAGAGCAGAGGAGCAGGGGAGCAATTTCAGTGACTAGTGGCTAGTCACTGATAACTGATAACTGATAACTGATAACCGATAACTAAACATGACTACTGAGTTTGTTAAATATCACGGGTTAGGTAACGATTTTATTTTGATTGACAATCGCGCCTCTAGCGAACCAATCGTCACGCCAGAGCAGGCTGTCAAGTTATGCGATCGCCATTTTGGTATTGGTGCTGATGGGATCATCTTCGCCCTACCTGGCACCAATGGCGCTGATTACACCATGCGGATTTTCAACTCTGATGGTTCGGAACCGGAAATGTGCGGCAACGGAATTCGCTGTTTTGCCAAATTTCTAGCAGATTTAGAGGAAATCACCAATCCTACCTCTCGCCTCCGCATTCATACTTTAGCTGGTATCATCGTTCCCCACCTCACTGCTGACGGTCAGGTCAAGGTAGACATGGGAGAACCAAGATTGTTAGCTGAGGAAATTCCGACAACTCTTGTCGCTGCTGGAGAGAAAGTTATTAACCAATCTCTAAACGTTGCAGGTCAGACCTGGTCAGTTACCTGTGTCAGCATGGGTAATCCTCACTGTATTACCTTTGTTGATGATGTGGCTGCTATTCCCCTAGAGGAGATCGGACCCCAGTTTGAACATCATCCAGTTTTTCCCCAGCGCACGAATACGGAATTTATTCAAGTCACAAGCAGAGATTACTTGAAAATGCGGGTCTGGGAACGCGGTGCTGGGGCAACTTTAGCCTGCGGTACGGGTGCTTGTGCTTCCCTGGTGGCTGGAGTGTTAGCAGGAAAATGCGATCGCGTTGCTACTGTAGAACTTCCAGGTGGCTGTCTGCAAATTGAATGGTCGCAAGACCAAAAACTTTACATGACGGGTCCGGCAGAGCGCGTGTTTGCGGGGAAGATCGAGTAATCTAGCCACAAAAATCTGATGGCATATCTTTAATACTTGACAAGGCAAATAAGTGTATATACACTTATTATATGTCAGAGCAAAACTCTCAATTCAATTTAGTTCAGCTAGGTAACGTTGCTAATACTTGTACCTGTTTTAATCTTCGCAAAGCCAATCGAGTTGTAACGCAAATTTTTGACGAGCAGCTAAAGCCAAGTGGATTGTTAATTACCCAATTCACGATATTAGTAGCGATCGCTCAAACAAGTTCGGG
>NZ_JBOFLP010000283.1:0-16915 GCF_051657925.1 Chroococcidiopsis sp. | reverse complement strand
AATTGGTCATGGGTAATTGGTAACGCTCGCGCAAGTCAAAAGTCAAAAGTCAAAAACTCTACACAAATGACTGACTACCAATTACCTCTCATCATAAGCAAATAATTATCAGCTTTCTTGCAGAATCGGTTGGGCTTCTGGTTCTGGTAAGGAACGGAGGTGATTGAGAAATTGTTGTAGTTCCTGCTGGCTGAGCTGCTGACGGCTGGATTTGCCAAATTTATCTTGTAGGTATAGCCGTCCTTGGGTACTCGACCAACCGACACGCTTTAATTCTGCTGTGGTTTGTTCGAGCAATACCGAGTCTACTTTGCTAGGATTGACGACATATCGATTCATCGGCTGCCTAGTATTGAGCCTTTGTGGTGTCTTTTCTGGATCGTCATCTGATGGGAGACAAAAGCAAGAACGGACGGCGTATTTTGTGGCTCCTGTAATCGCTTTATATACAGCTTTATCGCCAGTAGGACGACTATCTTTCCACGAATAGTCTTCGGCGTAACCTGGCGCGCTGACACTTAAAGACTCACCTGTTTCTGTATCTACAATCGTTAAGCGAACGACTACTGAAGCTCGTCCCGGCTCGATGTGAGATTCAATACAATCTGCGATCGCAATTAATCCTTGTTCGCTACAGGCTTTGTGTACTGGTAGAAGAACATCGCCAGCAGTGGTGTAGCTATATTTCTGAAAGTCGTTCCAACCAGTTTTTTCTAAAGGTTGCAAATTCTTTTGTACGGCTAAGATCTTTTTATATAGCTGACTTTTAGTATGAGTCGCTGTTCCGCTGGTTGCTGTGGCGCTAGTTAATGTTTCGCTCATAACGCTATCCTTGGTGGTGAAGTTACCTCAAGCTAGATTCAGAGGCGATCGACTCCGTTCGAGCTGTAAGTGAAAATATACCTCGCATACTATTATAGTACACATGTACTTAAACTTGATTTCTATACCTCCTCTATTACCAACCTAGCCTGGTAATCTGGAAATAGAGCAAATTTCAAGCAGGCTATGGAAGTTTTTCAGGCTAAAATCGAGCATCTTGACCCAATAGCTATACTATTTGACCAATATCGCGTTTTTTATGGACAAGCATCGGACTTGGCAACTGCAAAGATTTTCCTGCAAGAACGATTGCAAAAACACGATTCTGTCATCCATGTTGCAAGCGATGAGCAAATTGTCGGATTTACTCAGCTTTACCCCAGTTTTTCCTCAGTATCGATGCAACAAATTTGGATTTTGAACGACCTATTCGTCGTCGCAACACATCGTAGAAAAGGGATTGCCAAATTATTGCTGACAGCAGCAAAGCAGTATGCTCAAGAAACTGGAGCAATCAGAATGACTCTCGCCACACAAATTTCTAATATCACAGCACAAGCTTTGTATGAATCACTCGGATACACCAGGGATGAAGAGTTTTATCACTATTCGTTGAGAGTGAGTGAATTTTGACTTTTGAGTTTTGACTTTTGACTTTTCCATCATCTTTGTAACCAAACTGCCCGCAGTCCAGCCGCTTTTGCACCATGATAATCTTCTTGTAAGCTGTCGCCTACGTGCCAAGACAAATCTGCCGAACATTGATGTTTGTCTAAAGCAGCAGCAAAAATTTGTGGATCTGGTTTAGCTGCACCAACTTCGGTAGAAATTGTTACGGAAGTGAAAAATTTGGATAAATCCAAAGCTTGTAAAACCGAATGCAAGCGCGAATCGAAATTAGACAACACCCCTAACTCAATGCCTAATTTCTGCCAAGATTGCAATGCTTGTAGCACGTCGGGATAAAGTACCCACGGTTCCGCTGTGGAAAAATGTACGTACAGTTGGCTGAAATAGCTAGAAAAATCGGTAAATTGGTCTAAAACTCCGACTTGTCGAAAAGTATTCCGCGCGATCGCTTCCCACCATTCAAATTCGCATTGAGGAATTTCCTCTGGCTGCTTACCAGGAAATACAGGCGGTGGTGCAGTTTTGAAACTTTGATAGAAAGCACCGTTGACACGATCTGCTGGTACGGTAACGCCAAATTGTTGTGCGATCTGAGCGTACACTTCACCAACACTGCCTTTAACTCCAAACATTGTCCCAACAGCATCGAGAAAAATAACTTTAGGTTGCTTGACATCACTCAGTTCGCTATTCATCGTGCTTCTTACGATTTATGTCATTTTGTAAAATTTATGAAATAATCTATCAATAGAGGGAGTTACGAATTGTAAACATAACTAGCAGCAAAATATAAATGAATCTGAGTAGCTTAGCGCAGCCATTGCTCAAAGAAAAGCAAGAAGAGTTAGATATTCAAGATTTACAAGGTTTATGGCGAATTAATTGGAAAATCGATCGCATGACACTTTACTCAGGAATTTACACGCGAGTAGACCAAGTGTTTGTTATTTGGGCTGTCATTGTTGGCGTTATGTTTGCCACAGCGCAGTTTTTACCGATTAGTTGGACAATACAAGCAATTTGGTGGTCGAGCTTGACTATAGTTGGTGCGATCGCCATGATGAGTCTAACTTGGTTTTGGGCAGGAGTAGAACGTCTGCGTTGGGTCGTCTGTGGTTGGGCAATTTTAGTCCTAACGGGTGTGGTTTTAACCGATTTGGGGATATTTCTCGGTTGGGGTGAGATTTTAATCCACTTATGCCCGATGTGGTTGAGTTTGAGTGCAATTGGTTATTTGTTTACGGGCATTGGTTTGCGATCGCGTGCTTTATTCTTGGCTGGATGTCTTCACCTTTTGAGCGTTGGTTTCTTATCTTATGTCAGTGGTTGGCAGTTTCTCACAACTGGTGCGATCATGAGTTGTAGTTTACTACTGCTTGCTCAATTACAGTGGGATATGCGATCGCCAATTGAATATGCACTACTTACTTCCGCACAGCAGCAGTTTAACAGCCAGCAGCACCAGCAAAGAATTCGGAATTCGGAAATAAAATCTTAAAAGATTGTTTCAAACAATACAGAATTTTCTGACATCGTTCATAATTAAAAGTACAAATTATTAGCAAACAAATTGCTAATATTGTTCAACCAGAGCAGAAATTTTGCTGTTTAGTCTGCTAATTTCCGCCCGAAGGAGAACGATGTCAGGGTAGAAAATGGTTGCCCCAAACTCGCGAGTGTTTAATTGACCGTACAACTTAATTGTTGGTAGTGCTGGTATTGGTGTAGGGTTTTTGTCGTTTCCCCTGCTTTGCAGTCTTTAGAGGGATGTGAAACCATCCATTTAGAACAGCCTGACAAGACTGACAACTATAGCTATTGCCAACAAGCCAATCAAAAATTACCGTTACACGCTTTAACAAGAATGTGTATCATGTGTCTCCGTCTGTAAATTCTGTATCCTTGATGATACTTTTCAATTGACCTCAAGTGTTGTGAACTTGAGGTTTTTATTTTGGAGGCGTTTTATTCGGAATTTTTGTTTAGGTAAAAATACTTTTATTTCTAGAGTTCTAATTCTCGTTTTCTATATTTCGTCTGCAAGCAATCTCACTCGTTCTGCTAATCGGTAGATCTCGATACTAACCATTAGTAATTTCAATGTACGCTTTGAGACCATCAACTAATATCTATTGAAAGCATAGTTTTTGTCAAAGATATTTGCTTTATAAGAAAAATTTATCTAACTTATCGCATAGTTTATTAGATAAATAAGTTCTTTGTAATCCATATAAGTGTAAGCTTTGATTAATTGAAACATTAAAACATCATAAATCTGCTTGGTTTACAGATTCTCAGCTACACCCGTAGCTTTTCCAGGCAGATTCAATGTATTCAGAGTTTGAGTTGTTTTACGCAGTGAGTATTTATACCGATGGCTGATACCTTCCTCCAAACCATCTGGTTAGTTCCCATTTATGCCCTAATAGGAGCAATTTCGACTATTCCTTGGTCGCCTGGAATTATTCGACGTACGGGACCCCGCCCAGCAGCATATATTAACTTGGTGACGACTGCTCTTGCCTTCACCCATGCTTTAATTGCCCTGAGCGCATCTTGGAACAAACCAGCTCAATACTTATATTTTTCCTGGTTGCACGTAGCTAATTTTGACTTCACGATCGCCGTAGAAGTTTCTTCACTTACGGTAGGTGCGATCGCTTTAGTTACAGGCTTAAACGTGCTAGCGATCGTCTTTGCGATCGGCTATTTAGAAATGGACTGGGGGTGGGCGCGTTTCCATGTCATGATGGCGCTGTTTGAAGCTGGGATGTGTGCCTTAGTACTATGCAACTCCCTGTTCTTCAGCTACTTTATTCTAGAAATTCTCACCCTGTGTACTTATTTGTTACTAGGCTTCTGGTTCAGTCAGCCATTGGTAGTCACGGGAGCAAGAGACGCTTTTTTGACCAAACGGGTAGGCGATTTGTTTCTATTGATGGGGGTACTTGCCCTATATCCACTCGCTGGAACTTGGGATTTCTCAGAACTCGCACGGTGGGCGCAAACAGCTAACGTTAACCCCACAGCGATCGCGTTGGTGTGCTTGGCTCTGATTGCCGGTCCAATGGGTAAATGCGCCGTATTTCCACTGCACTTATGGCTGGACGAGGCAATGGAAGGTCCCGTACCAGCAACGATTTTGCGTAATTCCGTAGTTGTAGCAACAGGTGCTTGGGTACTCGTGAAACTTCAGCCAGTCCTGGCACTTTCGCCTTTCGCTCTATCTTTTGCCACATTCATCGGTGCGGTGACAGCCGTAGGTGCTTCTTTGATTGTCATCGCTCAAGTTGATGTTAAGCGCGCTTTGTCATATTCTGTCAGTGCCTTCATGGGTCTGGTATTTGTGGCTGTAGGTACGGGACAATCTCAAGCCGCGCTACTGTTAGTGTTTACCCATGCCGTAGCAATTTCACTGCTCGTCATGAGTACGGGTGGTGTAGTTTGGAATAGCATTACTCAGGATCTCCGCCTTTATGGAGGTTTGTGGTCGCGCCGACCGATTTCAGCTATTGCCTTTATTGTTGGTGCAGCCGGATTAGTGGCTTTTCCACCCTTGGGCGGATTTTGGGCATTGCTGCAAATCGCAGATGGATTGTGGACGACTCAGCCTTTGCTAGTCGGAGTTATCTTAGTCACGAATGCGCTGACAGCTTTCAGCGTCACTAGGGTATTTTGTCTCATGTTTGGCAATAAACCCAAGCCAATGACCGTGCGATCGCCTGAAGTTCATTGGCCCATGATGTTGCCAATGACAATCTTAATGGGCTTTGTCATGCACGCTCCTTTAGTATTGCAAAGCTTGTCGTTACTGCCAGAATGGGCATACATCAACAAAGATGTAGCTTTGTTATTAATTTGGTCTACGATTTTTGGGTGCAGTATCTCAGCTGTAGTTTATCTCTCACCCTTGGTTCCAAAACCAGTCACGCTACCTTGGAAACCACTGCAAGACTTTTTCGCCTACGACCTCTATACAGCTAACTTGTATCGGGTAACGATTGTATTTGGAGTAGCCGTAGTTTCTCGCCTCATTGCTCTGATCGATCGCTATTTAGTCGATGGAATTGTGAATCTAGTTGGCTTAGTCTCGATTTTCGGAGGCGAAACCCTAAAATACAGTACCTCTGGTCATTTTCAGTTCTACGCCCTGACTATCTTGCTTGGTGTCAGTTGCTTGGGCGCGATCGTCGGCTGGCCTTTGCTATCCCACATGGAACTCAGTTTTTCATTCTAAAGAGGGAGCAGGGAGCAGCGATCTAATCACTTCTTACCTCATACCCCATACCTCATACCTCATACCTCATACCTCATACCAATTTCAAAATCGTTATGCTGAGTGCTTTGATCTGGATACCTGTCGTCGGTGCTGCTTGCATTGGATTTATCCCAATGAAAGGCGATCGGGCGCGATCGCTAGCTTTGGCGATCGCCACTGGCGTCATTATTTGGACGCTGATACTGCTGAGTCAATTTGACATCTCCTTAGCTGGGATGCAATTTTCTGAATTGTTGCCTTGGATTGATACCCTCGGATTGAGCTACAGTCTAGGTGCAGATGGTTTGTCTATCCCTCTAGTCGCCTTAGCAGGGGTATTGACTTGGATTGCTATTTATAGTAGTAGCGAAAATATTACTCGCCCTCGGCTGTACTATGCTTTGTTGTTGCTGATCTATGCCGGGGTGGTGGGTGGATTCCTGGCGCAGAACTTGTTGCTGTTTGTCATTTTTTACGAAGTAGAACTGATTCCCTTCTATCTGCTAATTGCAATCTGGGGTGGAACGGCAAAGCGCGGCTACGCTGCGATGAAGTTTTTGATCTACACGGCAGTTTCAGGAATTTTGATTCTAGCTGGCTTTTTGGGGATTACTTGGCTGACAGGCTCTTCTAGTTTCGATTACAATGCGATCGCCACCCAAGGATTACCCCTACAAGCGCAACTGATCCTCCTAGCCATCCTGTTAGTTGGATTTGGCATCAAGATTCCTTTGGTTCCCCTACATACTTGGTTGCCCGATGCTTACACGGAGGCTTCCCCACCCGTAGCAATTATGTTGGGGGGAATCCTGGCAAAGTTAGGAACTTATGGGATTATCCGATTTGGTTTAGGATTATTTCCCGAAACTTGGGCGATCGTTGCGCCTGGTTTAGCAATTATCGGTGCAATTAGCGCAGTTTACGGTGCGGTAACGGCGATCGCTCAAAAAGACATCAAGCGCATGGTTGCCTATAGCTCGATCGGACACATGGGCTATGTCATGCTGGCTGCGGCTGCTGCTACTCAGTTGAGTACGGTCGGCGCAGTGGCGCAAATGGTTGCCCACGGTCTAATTTTGGCAATTCTATTTAACTTGATTGGTGTCATTGAAACTAAAGTCGGGACTCGCGAACTTGATGTCTTGAATGGATTGATGAGTCCGATTCGCGGATTACCCTACATTAGCGCCCTTCTAGTGATGGGAGGCATGGCAAGCGCGGGAATTCCCGGCATGACTGGTTTTATTGCCGAATTTTTAGTCCTGCAAGGTAGTTACGCTAGATTTCCCTTACCTACCCTCGTTTGCGTCATATGTACGGGTTTGACAGCGGTATATTTTGTGATTTTGCTCAACCGGACTTGCTTCGGCAAGCTAGATAACAAGACAGCTTACTATCCCGTCGTCACCTGGTCGGAAAAAATTCCCGCCCTCGTTCTCACAGTCTTGATCCTATTTTTGGGCATTCAACCTACTTGGTTAGTACGTTGGAGTGAGACCACTACTACGGCTATGGTTGCTTCCGTCCGCGTCAACACCACACAGCAAATCGCCGTTAAACACTAGCTAGGGCGCACGCCTGTGCGCCCCTACGACTCTCCACTAATTCTGTACAGGCGGGTTTAACCACAGAATTTTTTGTTCTTTAACCAAAACTCTCAAAAAACCCGCCCCTACCACTACTCACTACTCACTCCCATTATGGTACTTGCTCAAGAAAAACCTACTGCGAAATTGCCCCCATCCAAGCACGAATTTGCCGACATCATCCATCGCTTAGAAGCAGGTGGGGCGATGCTACCAGATACACCAGAAAACCTGATGCAAATTATCGGTATTTACAAGGCTTATGCCGTACCGATGGATTTCTACTGGCGCGACTTGCTTTATATTGGCGAACGAGTCTTCCTCAATCCGCTACCCTTTTTCAAATACTTCATTCCCCAGGAGTATTTAGACCTGCACAATCATTATGCAGGCGACGATGCCGATTTGCGGATTTGGCGGGGACCAGCCACAGCGCATCCCGAACTACTTACCTTTATGGAAAAGGGTGAAACCCGCAAGATGCCTAGATTGTTGCATCACTGGTTCCACGATCGCATCAACATGGAATTTGCCGAAGAATGTATGCGGGCGATGCTATGGCACGGTAGAGATATGGGTTATGGCAAATTCGATACCTATCTCGATTCAGATGAATATAAGGCAAATGCCGATCGCGCCATTAAAGCTTATTTCAAGTACAATCCAGCCATGCTGGGGCTGTATAAGTTATTTCCAGAAATGTTCTTAGAACAGTGCCGTCAGGCTTCTTATTACGCCAACCTGGGCTTATTCTGGGAGGTGATGGCTCCAGTCTTCTTCGAGATGTCTGATATTTACGATGAAGGCGGATTTAAGGGAGTCCCCGACGCGATGAATTTTTTGGTGAATGGAATTTTTGCGATCGCGGGTCGTCCAATTTACCACCACGTTTATATTCGCGGCGAACGCTACGAAATTATTCCTAAATCAAAAGGGTTTACCTGGCTTTACGAAGCGGCGTTACCTTATGTCGAAGCTGTTTTCTACCGCACCTCTCCTTTCCGTGGGACAAAATCATATAATGCCCAAGCCGGACAAATTCCCACCGAACAAAAAGATTTCCACTATGGCGTTTTATATGCTGATAAATTTCCTGTAGGTACGGCTGGTATTCCACCTACGTTGTTAGCACAAGATATGTATCATTTCTTGCCTCAATATCTTAGAGATTATTACCAGCAGCACTGTCGAGGCGAAGATGATATTTTAGTGCAATTGGGTATTACATTCCAGCGATCGATGTACTGCGTAACTTCTGCGGTTATTCAAGCGTTGAGGACTGCATTGTTATATCCATTAGATGACCCCAATCCAAGACATTTGCAAGCAAATCGAGAGTTTTTTGAAAAGCAAATTAATCGCTTCTGTCGTCCAGAATTTGGCATGAGAGATGCGGCTCGTTTGAGGCAAATTCAGACTGCGGATTATCGATAGAAGATTCTCCCCAACCCCCCCTTCAAAAGGGGGATTTTGTATTCTCAAGATCCTGCTTACCAAGTGAAGAAGATCCCCCCAGCCCGCCTTCAAAAGGGGGACTTTTTTGTAATAGTTGCTATTACAGCCTTTACCAAAGATTCAAAGATTTATACGTATTTTTACGTATAAATCAGAGTCTAACGTTTTTTAAAATACTAATAAAGATGCTTATTAACTACTTCAATTGTTATTACTATGCTAATCTTGAAACTTCTGCTGTATTAGTATAGGAGATAAGTAAGATGCTCGATATTGTGAAAGCTGCTGGCAATTTAGTGCAACAAGCAGCGGGGGATTTGGCTCAAAACAATGATGCGAAGGCTATAGGTACTATTGGCGCTGCTGCATCTGCTGCTGGTAGTTTGGGATCGGTGACAGTAGCTACTGTTACTACCTCAGCACCAGGAATATTGGGTGCAATTGGTTTAACTACAACAAGTGTTGTTGCTCTTCCAGTAGCAGGCGTTGTGGCAGTTACAGGACTGGCTGGCTACGGTGTATACAAAGGTGTACAAGCAGCTAAAGGTAACTAGATCTCTATATAATAGCTCAAATTATTAGTTCAAGTAATTAGTTAGGGCGGATAATATCCGTCCCTTTTGCTTTTAAGGGATTCTTCAATCAGTTTGTTATTCAATCTCCAGTTCCCCCCTTTTGAAGGGGGGTTAGGGGGGATCTCCGAGGACTCAAAATGAACCGCAAAGACTTACTCAACACAACAGACTTTCACCTACCCTACAACCCACAACTCGTAGAAAGAGCAAAAGAATTACGCAAAAACATGACTCCAGCAGAAAAACTCCTCTGGAATCATTATCTAAGAAAGTCCAAATATCGAGTTTTAAGACAAAGACCTATAGATAATTTCATTGTTGATTTCTACTGTGCAGAATTAAAATTAGTTATCGAAGTTGATGGAGATAGCCATTTTACAGATGATAGCAAAATCTACGATTTAGAAAGAACTACACAATTAACAGGCTACGGACTGAAGGTAATTAGATTCACTAACAATGAAGTATTGAACAATATAGAGGGAGTTTGTCATGAGATTGAGGAAGCGATCGCACTTCGTTCCTAGTTAAGAGATCCCCCCAACCCCCCTTCAAAAGGGGGGCTTCTTGCTGCAAGTTTTAGCAAATTAGTCTTAAGAAAGAGGAGGCGATCGCAACTCGTTCCTAGTTAAGAGATCCCCCAACCCCCCTTCAAAAGGGGGGGCTTTTTAGATTAAGTATCATTACCTTGAAAAGGGGGGCTTTTTATGAGGATATCTGCGATCGCTTGCGAAATTGGTAAACCAGCGTGTTTTTCCAGCCAATAAAATTCCCCTACAGGGTTAATTTCTAAAAATATATAACGCCCGTCTGGAGTCAAAATGAGATCGAATGCTCCATAATTTAACTGGAAATATGCCATCAGTTTCAACAACTTTGTTGCAATTTCTTGAGGAAGATTATAGGGTTGCCAAGCATCAATCAAACTCAGTCCTTGTCGCCGCCAGTCATGACGCGCTTCAGGCGAAATCTGAGAGTCAATTGCAGCTGTAAATACGTGCTGTCCAACAATTGTCGTCCTCAGTTCTAATGCTTTGGGAATGTTTTCTTGAAAGCACATCGGACAAAAGCGCAGTCCCTCTAAGTTTTCTAAATCCTCTGATTTAACGGAATTGGTGAAAACAACTTGCTCTTGTCCTCGATCGTAGATTGCAAAGGTAGTGAGCATTTTCGTCACCATAGCCGAGCCGCACTCTTGCGCAAATTCCAACACGGCTTGGGGATTGTTTGTAATAAGAGTACGCGGAGTTTCTAAACCGAGCGATCGCGCAATTTGTAATTGTAACTGCTTGTGTTCCGCACGGCGAATATGGGACACGGAATCGAGATGGAAAACATCGAGACTAGCGATCGCCCCCAGAATCGTAGCTTGCGACTCTTGAACCGAGGCTTGGCGTAGTTGCGCATCCATCGTTGTCGGAATCCTTGCACCCATACGAATGCGCCGATACCAAACTGCGGATACATTTTGTAAATTGAGTTGGTTTGCGCCATCAATCAGCACGAATCGTTCTGTTCCCAGTCCAAAATAGACTTCTAAATGTGCCTGCGTTGGAAAGCGATCGGTATCAAAGCGAAATGCCTTTCCACCTTGAGCTGCGATCGCTTCCATAACTAAGGAAATACCCTCATGATCTCGACTATGAGTCACGATCAAAACTGTCATATCGTTGTACTCCAATTTGCGATCGCTAACTCGTAATTCGTAGCTGTTACTCTCTACATCATTACTAGATAATTATTTTCTATCACCAAGCTAAGTGCTATTACTTAGAGTTAATAAATTACGAATTACGAATTACGAATTACGGCTTACAAATTATTCCTTGTAATAATCAGAGATTGATGGAAACTTCGGAAACTCGGGCATAGATGGCATCTTGGGTATCTCGATTGAGGGGAATTCATAACCTTTATTCCCACCGTCAACGTCAACGTCAGATGGATACGCTAGCGTTACATATTCGCTACCACCACTCACAGATGCCATTTCTGCTTCCGAAAGTTCTGCTCCAAATTGCCCTTCTAGAAAGCGAGCGAAAAAAGGAATTGACGAATTTAAATTTTGTGAGTTCATATCAGACATAGGTTTTATTTACCTCCGATTGTTTAATTCAAGTTGCAGTAATAGCTCAGCAAATTCTTATCAAAAGAATTTAGAATTATAGTCGTAGAACTATGAATGACAAACCCCACAGAC
This sequence comes from Chroococcidiopsis sp., assembly GCF_051657925.1. NCBI lineage: Bacteria > Bacillati > Cyanobacteriota > Cyanophyceae > Chroococcidiopsidales > Chroococcidiopsidaceae > Chroococcidiopsis > Chroococcidiopsis sp. The sequence continues at coordinate 5,389 of NZ_JBOFLP010000283.1, read as the reverse complement.
AAATCTACGGGGCTGAAAACAGAAAAATCTAATTTTTTCACGCCTTATATGGGTTTGAAAGCATTCAACTTATTCTGAATTTCAAATTCCAAATTCTAAATTTTTAAGTTGTATTGCTAAGCTTTAGTTAGCAACCTATACTCACCACTTCATCCAGCAGTATAGAGGTTACGCATGGGTTTACAAAAATTTATTATTTGAGGTCTATAAAAGCAAACAGATGCGGTCGTATCCGTTATCGTAGGGGCGGGTTTTGAGCAAAAATTGATTGTCACCAGCCACGAATCTTTTGCTAAACCCGCCCGTACAGCAGTCAGAAATTGTTTCATCTCCTCTGCCCCTCTGCTCCCCCGCGCAGGGTTCTGCTTCTCTGCTCTTTTCTCCCGTGTCTCCCCTCTAGGGTACTTCAATCGGAATCAAAGCATTCTCAGGCAAATACTGGTGGAATCTACCCTCGTCTGCCAAGACCAAAACCAAGCGTAAAGGATAATCTGGTGGCATTTGCAAATCAGCCCAAGGAACTGCTACTTCTAGGCAACGCTCTAGCGCTACTTGAGCGCGACTGGCGCGGGGATGCCACTGATAGTGTTCTCCCGCCTCTTGAAAGTGAACCGATTGTGTAAGTAAATTAACTTCCAAGCGATGGTGAAACATATAGTTCATCGGCGCTTGCTCTGGCAAGTCTACTAAAGGCACGGGGCTGTTATGCATGGTGCATTCGGGATAGAACCAGAGTAAATTGAGTTCTGGTGGCAAGTCCTGACCTGGCTTTGCTCCTGTTTTGAAATCTAATCTGAGATAGAAATTTAAGTGATCTACCCCGTACCAAATGCGCTGTACCGTGCTGCTTTGATGCATCGTTCCCCGCGCTGCACCAACTTCTAAGCGTCCGGCTTTGTCCCAGTCTTGCTCGTCGCCCATACCATCAATATTAGGGTGAATGAAGCTTTGGGGGCGATGGTCGGCTGGAGCGGCATGAATTTCCACCGGACGCAACAGCACTGGAGGAACGGGTTGATTTAAGGCTTGATAAATGCCACACAAATGCTCTCGAAATAACTGGTCGAAGATAGCATCGTGATTGGAGGAATGACCTTCACCAAACCACCAAAACCAATCGGAACCCTCGGCGGCGTATAAAGCTTCCCAAACTTCGGGGTTATTCTCTTCTGTCGCCTCTGGATGCTGTGCCAATACCTCTCTCGCTGCTGCTAGCAAGTCCCAAGCTCGATTTTTTGCCGGATCGCCAATCCAAGTGGTAAAGCTGCCATCTACCCAGGAACCGCTGTGTAATTTCTCACCTGGGATTGTTGCAGTTGGGGGAAAAGCGTCGATAAATTCCGAGACGGTGACGAGTTTGATATGAGGATGGTTGCTGAGAGTTTGATATAAGTTTTCTAAGAAGGGTTTGCCATCTTGAGGATAGTATTCCCAGCAGTTTTCTCCGTCTAGGGCGATCGTGACGAGCCAAGGTTGTTCTAAGCTAGTACGATCGCCTTCTTGGTGCTGTTTGAGCTGATGGGCGATTGACTCTAAATGTCCTACCAAATCTGCTGCAGCGCGTTTGGGTGGCATCGACCCATATGTAAAACCAATTAAATCTGACAATCTATGATCGCGAAAGACAATAGATAAATCTCCCGCTGCTGTCTGCAAGCGATAGGGACGGTATAACAATTCTGGTTCGATGACATTTCCCGCCCCGTCGCGGTGGAAAAAGTGCTTGAGCGTCCACCCTAAAACGGCTTCATCAGAAACAATCCAATTAAATCCTTGCTTGATAATATAGGGAAGAATTTCAGGACTGACAGACTGTTCGGAAGGCCACAATCCCCTGGGTATTTGTCCAAAGCGGTCTTCGTATAACTCCCATGCTTTTTGCAAGTGACGCGGAATATCTTCTGCCCATTGGAAGCGGTAGTTGGGCAGGTTCATATTCGGTACGGCAACCCGACCGGAGTTAGTATCGGCAAGTAAAGGCAGAATTGGATGAGTGTAAGGCGAGGTAGTAACTTCTAGTTGCCCCGTTTCCTGCATGTGGCGATGTTGGGGGACAATCCTACTGATAATTTCCCTTTGTTTAGAATAAATCCGCTGGCGATCGCTTAAAGTAAAACCCCGACCTTGCTGCAACCATTGCTCGATTTCGGGGTCGTCCCAAAAAATTGGATCGATCCAAACTAAATTATGCCAAGCCAGTAGATCGCCATAATCTTCCTTCTGCCAATTGTCCAAACACCAAGCTGCACCGCGTTCCTGCCGTTGATGGTACAACTCTGCATAACGGGGGTGGGGATCGATCAGGGTATGATGGTTGGCATCAAAAAAGTTAGCAATAATAAATTGTTGCTGCTCCCTTTGCAGTTGCTCTGTAGGTGTCAAGCTAACTGTGAGATAGGGATCGAAAGCAGTCCCAGCAATGTAATCTTCTAGTTGCAGAATCAGAGAAGGAACGAGGTTAACCGTTTGATGTAACTTAGGATAACGCTCTAGAATTAACACCAAATCCAGATAGTCTTTTGTCCCGTGCAGCCTGACCCACGGCAAGCGATACTGATTGGATGTAGAAGCAGAACTGCGATCGCGACTTTTATACAGTGGTTGGTGCTGATGCCAGACGAATGCAACGTAGAGGGGATGAGACATAGGCTAGGGACTAGGGTTTAGAGTAGGACGGGGGAACAAGGGAGACAAGGAGGACAAGGAGGACAAGGGAGACAAGGGAGAAATTGTAAGTTGTCAGTCGTAAGCCGTAAGTCACTACTTACTACAAATCGACCACTCTTCACTGGTCACTCTCTCTGCTCCCTGCTCCCTGCTCCCTGCTCCCTTAAATCACTTGTTCGACTTCAGCGATTTCGGGGATCATTTCCCGCAAACGGCGCTCGATTCCCATTCTCAGAGTCATGGTAGAACTAGGGCAAGAACCACAAGCTCCTTGTAAGCGCAAACGCACGATGGGACCATCGAGTTCGACTAGTTCTACGTTGCCACCATCTGACATCAGATAGGGGCGCATTTCATCCAAAACTGTTTCTACATTATCTGTTGTAAGTTCCATAGAATTAGACCTTTGTTTAACAAACTTGCTAAAACGATCCTAGCTTTTATCAGGGAGCGGGGAGCAGGGATGAATTTAACTCTTTTCACGTACCACGCACCACGCACCACGCACCACTCACTACTCACTTAAACAGCGACAGGTTCTAGTAATTTGATGTTAGAAAAGTTGAACTCAGTTTTAATTCGTTCTTGTTGCTGATAGTCTTCTACGATTTGCTTAGTCATAACGTAATAGTCACCAAATTTTTCGTAAAAGTCTTGAAACTTTAATACCTTGATGACTTCGTTAGTTTGTGGATTGCGGAACACCGCATCGTAGCGACTAGCTACGTAACCCCCGCCTGTATCTAAGCTATCGTGGGTGTCGATAACAAAAGCCATGCGACCCATAACGCGGCTGACTTGGCAAATTTCCGTACCGCGCACTTTATAGTTAGAACCCATAGCATCACCTTTGACCAGGATTTCTACTGCGCCACTGTCATCGAGTTTACCGAGGCTAAACTCATTTTTGCCGTGAGACTGCTCGAATTGCGATCGCTTGCGGTGAGTAACAATATCTCGCAGCTGCGTGTAAACGCTTTCTTGTACTTTTTCGTCTTCTATGCCTGTAACTTCTACGCTCAAATCGCGATTTATCCGAATTCTACCCGTGTAGACTTCATCACCTTGCGTCAATTGCACGTCTGCACTGTAACCAGGAAAGTTTTCATCCCAGGTATAGCGGTTTTCATAAGCCGTCTTGAATAAGTCTCGCGCACTTGTTTGCTCTGTCATGGCACTGTTGTGACTTCACCTTTTACAGTTTAGTCCGAATGAGGAGCGAGGAGCGAGGAGCGAGGAGCGAGGGGTCATTTGTCATTCGTCATTTGCCAGGAGTCGGAAGTCGGAAGTCGGAATTGGTAATTATTCTCCTCTGCTCCTCTGCTCCTCTGCTCCTCTGTTTCCCTGTCCCCCTTGTCCTTTCTCCCTCACCCGTCACTCCTCGCTCCTCACCCCTCACTCCTCACCCGTCACTCCCCATCTCCCAGTCCTAATACCATCAATGGCTCTTGATACAAAGGAACGGTGAAGGTGACTGTGGAACCGAGTCCCTCGCCCATGCTATAAAAATTGACTGTTCCCCCCATAGCTTCAACTAGCTTTTGGGATATTGTTAATCCCAAACCAGTACCACCATACTGCCGCGTGCGAGAGCCGTCTACTTGGCTAAAGGATTGAAATAGTTTATCTTGCTTATCTAAAGAAACACCAATGCCCGTATCGGCAACGCGAACTTTCACCATTCCCGGTAGGACTTGATTTTGAAAGATGGTTTTTTTCCGAGTGATATCCGCACTAATGGTGACTCCACCTTCATGGGTGAATTTGATCGCATTACCAACCAAATTTAGCATCACTTGCAATAGCCTTTGATAATTCCCCAAGACAATTATTTCATCTGCCGTAGGTGGTAATTGGATTTGCAAACTTAAATTTTTCTGCTCGGCTTGGGTTCTGGTAAAGTCTTCGAGATCGCTAAATAGTTCGTTGAGTCTAACTTGACCTAACTCCAAATCCATTTTGCCTGCTTCAATTTTGGCAATATCTAGAATGTCGTTGATGATATTGAGCAGGTGCAAGCCGGAGCGATAGGCTTCTTGGATAAATTCTTCCTGTTCTTCAGGATCGTCTGCCATTCCCTCAAGCACTAACTTTAAAAATCCCAGCATTCCATTGAGCGGCGTGCGGAGTTCGTGGGAAGTGTTAGCGAGAAATTCGCTTTTGAGACGAGAGGCTTCCTCTGCTTGTTGGCGAGCTTCTTCTAGCTGCCTGTATAGAGTAGCATGAGCGATCGCCGTACCAATTTGATCGGCTAAATCTCGGACTAACTCGATTTCTTCCGTCGTCCACTGGCGTAAGCGAGGGATCGGATGCAACATCGAACTACTGTGAGTCTGTGGTTGAAGGCTCCGTTCGCAATGCTGCAAGCAAATTAAGCCGTTGGGCTTATCGCGATCGACCGTTGCTAATAGTAAGATTGATTGTTGAAACTGGGGATTTTCTGTCTTCTCAATCGCCACAGGTGCAAGAGTCTCTAAAGCCTGACAGTAACCTGGTTCGTGCATGATATCAATTGATTGACCCAGCATCGATCGCACTGCCATTTGGCGATACTCGGCTACCACTTGCAAATGGAGATCTTCCGGTCTATACGAGCAGATAATACAATGACTGACACCCAAGGCTTGACCCAAACTTTCTACAGTTTGCTGCCAAATTGTATTTAGATCTAACGTGCGGCGAATGTTACGCGCAATTTGACTGAGAAGCTTTTTAGACGAGA
>NZ_JBOFLP010000282.1:0-6975 GCF_051657925.1 Chroococcidiopsis sp. | reverse complement strand
AATATAAAAATGTCATTCTCGAAAAACTTTACAATCTACCACCCTTAGATCCAGAAGCTGTCATTGACGAATATTTGGGTTATGCAGAACGTTTGCGTTCCCACGTAGTCGATACCTCGCTGAAAATTTACGATGCGATCCAACGGCGGCGAAACATATTATTTGAAGGCGCTCAAGGTACGCTGCTGGATCTCGATCACGGCACTTATCCCTACGTCACCTCATCTAACCCCGTCGCGGGAGGGGCTTGCGTTGGGACAGGGGTAGGTCCCACGGCAATCGACCGCGTGATTGGCGTAGCAAAGGCTTACACGACGCGGGTAGGAGAAGGTCCATTCCCCACAGAATTAGACGGACAACTAGGGGAACTCTTGTGCGATCGCGGGGCAGAATTTGGCACGACTACCGGAAGGCAACGGCGCTGCGGCTGGTTTGACGCGATAATCGGTCGCTACGCCGTACGGGTAAATGGAATAGACTGTTTGGCGATTACAAAATTAGATGTCCTCGACACGCTAGAAGAAATCAAAGTTTGTGTCGCTTACGATATCGACGGCGATCGCTACGAACACTTCCCTCGCAACGCCCGTCAATTTGCCAAAGTCCGCCCGATTTATAAAACTTTACCAGGATGGCAGCGATCGACAGCTAATTGTCGCACGTTAGACGATCTGCCTAGACAAGCGCTCGATTACCTGAAATTTCTGGCAGAGTTGATGGAAGTACCGATCGCAATCGTCTCTCTCGGCGCTAGCCGCGACCAAACTATCATCGTGGAAGACCCAATCCACGGACCCAAACGCGCTTTATTGCACGCTGACGGCACGCCCGTCTCAGCTAGCTAAGTAGCGAATCGTCAGTTGTAGGGGCGTACAGATGTACGCCCCTACATTAGCAACCAACAACTAACAACTAACAATTAACAACAAAGATGGAACTTACAGTTGAGTGTCAAAAACGCCCAGAGGGAAGTCAACCCAATGCTTTACGTCGCGGTGGTATGATTCCAGCAAACCTTTACGGACATAAAGGTACAGAAGCAATTTCTTTAGTCATGAATGCTAAAACAGCAGAAACAATGCTGAAAAAGGCTTCTGTCAACAACACCATCATCGATCTAAACATCACCGATATTCCTTGGCGTGGTAAAACTCTGGTACGGGAAGTACAATCTCATCCCTATAAGGGAAAGCTCTACCACATCAGCTTCTTTGCCGTTGCGGCGCAAGATTCTGTGGATGTAGAAGTACCCCTACATTTTGTTGGCGATGCGGTAGGCGTAAAGCAAGAAAGCGGAATTGTCGATACGCTGGCAACAAGCTTGCAGATTCGTTGCAATCCCAATAGTATCCCAGAGGCGATCGAGATTAACATCTCTAACCTACACGTAGGCGATAGCTTGTACGTTCGCGAACTAGTTTTACCGTCAGGGGTAACAGTTTTAGGCGACACAGAACAAGCAGTTGTGACTGTTTTATCACCGCAGAAGACAACCGCAGCTGCGGTAGAAGAGTTGGAAGCAGAGGCAGGAACGGAATCAGCATCAGAATCTGATGCAGAAGCAGAATAATAGCTGACAACTTGAGTAGAATTGCCGATAATACCAGGGGGAAACTCCTGGTTTTTTATTTGCAGTTGCGATCCCCCCTAACCCCCCTGAGAAAGGGGGGAATATTAGAAAACACAGAGGAAAGAAATGACAGCAGCTTCAATTCCCGCTTCGATTCAACAAATGATGCAACCTGGGTTTTACCCTCATCCAGTGCAAGAACCAATTCAACTGATTCAGACGCATATTTCTTATGTGTTATTAACTGGAGAGTATGCTTATAAAGTGAAAAAGCCGATGAATTTTGGTTTTTTAAACTATTCAACGCTGGAGGCAAGAAAGCATTTTTGTCAAGAAGAATTACGATTAAATCAAAGAGGCGCAGCCGAGCTTTATTTGGAAGTTTTACCAATTACTAAAAACAAACAACAGTACCAACTAGGAGGTACGGGAGAGCCTGTAGAATACGTATTAAAAATGCGTCAATTTCCTCAAGATATGTTATTAATTAACATGTTTTCTCAGGGGAGAATTGACGAAAAACTAATGGTTGACTTAGGGAGAGTTGTAGCACAATATCATGAAAAAGCTGCAACTAACGACTATATTCGTAGTTTTGGGGAAGTAGCTCAAGTCCGTCAAGCTTTTGACGAGAACTACGAGCAATCAGAAAAATATATTGGCAAAGCACAGACACAAAACCAGTTTGACGAAACAAAAGCGTATACAGATAAGTTTTTTGCGGAGAAAGAGTCATTATTTAAAAGCCGCATGGCAGGCAACTTTATTCGCGAGTGCCATGGCGATTTATACATGCAAAATATTTGTCTATGGCATGACAAAATTTTATTATTTGATTGCATTGAATTTAACGAACCATTTCGATTTGTAGACGTAATGTATGACGTGGCGTTTGCCGTGATGGATTTTGAGGCACGGGGGCGCAAAGACTTAGGGAATATCTTTTTAAATACATATTTAGAGCAAACAGGTGATTGGGACGGATTGCAAGTCTATCCTTTATACCTCAGCCGTCAAGCATACGTGCGTGCCAAAGTCAACTCATTTTTGTTGGACGATCCAGGCGTACCCGCATCTGTCAAGGAAGAGTCGGCAAAAACAGCAGCAAACTACTATCGCCAAGCTTGGGAATATACCAAACCCCGTCAAGGCAAGTTGATTCTCATGTCTGGGCTATCGGGTGCGGGTAAGAGTACGGTAGCAAAGCAACTAGCGCGACAACTAGGGGCAATTCACGTTCGTTCTGATGCCGTTCGCAAACATTTAGCCGGAATTGCTTTAGAACAGCGCGGCGGCGATGAAATTTATACTGCTGAATGGCATCAAAAAACCTATCAAAGGCTTTTAGATTTAGGAGTACTGCTAGCAGATGAGGGTTTTACAGTCATTTTAGATGCCAAATACGATCGCACCGCTTTACGTCAAGAGGCGATCGCCCAAGCAGAATCTCGTCAAATTCCTCTACAAATTTTCCACTGTACCGCACCAGTGGAAGTCTTGCGTCAGCGACTGCAACAGCGTACTGGAGACATTGCCGATGCTACTGTTGACTTATTAGAGTCCCAGCAAGCCACTGCCGAGCCTTTTACTGACACCGAAAAGCCCTACGTTACCACGATTGATACGACACAGCCTGTGGAACCCCAATTGAAGTCGTAATTCGTAATTCGTAAGTTAATCACGATCGACTACCAACTACCAACTACCACTACAATGTTCCTCTTCCTATCGAAACTGCTACCACTATTTCTCTACCCGTTGGGAATAGCCTGCGTGCTTTTGGTGGTGGGGTTAGTGCTGTTGTTGTGGGGTAAAAAAACGCGCGGGGCGGCGATCGCAATTGCCCTTGCTCTCATAATTTTATTGGTAGGGGGTAATAGCTGGGCTGCTCGTTCTTTCGCGCGATCGCTAGAGTGGCAGCATTTGCCACTCAATCCCGTACCAACTGCCGATGCGATCGTGGTTTTGGGTGGTGTCACCAGAACGTCAACACCACCGCGCCCGACTGTAGAGGTGACGGAAGGTGGCGATCGCCTCCTCTATGCTGCTTATCTCTATCAGCAGAGTAAAGCACCTGTAATAATTCTCAGTGGAGGACGAATTGAGTGGTATGGGAATGATTCTGCTGAAGCAACTGATATGTCAGCGTTACTGAAGAACATGGGCGTACCAGAATTGGCAATAGTTCAGGAACCCAACTCTCGCAATACTTACGAAAATGCAGTTAACGTGCGTCAAATTCTGACACGGCGAGGTATTCGCCAGATTTTATTGGTCACTTCAGCAATGCACATGCCGCGATCGCTGTCAATCTTCAATCATTTGGGAATAGCTGCTATTCCCGCTCCCACTGATTTTCAAGTGTCTACTCAAGAGTTTCAAGAGCTAGCAAGTTCGCCCGAAGCTAAATTACTGAGTTTGTTACCAGACGCTAGCAGTTTATTTTTATTCACTCAAACTCTCAAAGAATACATCGGAATTGTCATTTATTGGTTGCGCGGTTGGTTGTAATCAGCGATAAGTTCGACTGACTCATAACCATTTCACCATTCACACCATTGACAAAGCCTTGGGGATGGATCGACTTTCACTCTACGCTGACCGCTAAGATGCAAATAGATAGCAAAGCAGCCTTAGAGAGTGAAGAATGTCATGCTCGATACCCTTAGTACCAGCTCTGTATTAGAAGTTTTGCGCCCCGTGCAAGATCCGGAACTCCGCAAAAGCCTAGTAGAACTGAACATGATCCGCAATGTCAAAATTGACAATGGCAAAGTCAGCTTCACTTTGGTTTTGACAACTCCAGCTTGCCCGTTACGAGAATTTATTGTTGAAGACTGCCAGAAAGCTGTCAAGCAGCTACCAGGAGTCACCGAAGTTGCGGTAGACGTAACAGCAGAAACGCCGCAACAGAAAGGTTTACCCGATCGCACGGGAATTGCTGGAGTGAAAAATATTTTGGCAATTTCTAGCGGTAAAGGTGGTGTGGGTAAAAGTACTATCGCAGTCAACGTTGCCGTTGCTTTAGCACAATCGGGGGCAAAAGTAGGATTGTTGGATGCAGACATTTATGGTCCTAACGCGCCTACTATGCTGGGACTAGAACAAGCACAGGTAGCAGTACGCCAAGGCGAGAAAGGGGAGGTTCTCGATCCGGTTTTCAATCACGGTGTGAAGTTAGTTTCGATGGGTTTTCTCATTGACAAAGATCAGCCTGTAATATGGCGGGGACCTATGCTCAATGGGATTATTCGCCAATTTCTCTATCAAGTCCAGTGGGGAGAATTGGATTATCTGATCGTAGACATGCCACCGGGAACCGGAGACGCTCAACTCACATTAACGCAAGCCGTACCGATGGCGGGTGCGGTGATTGTCACAACACCCCAAAATGTAGCATTGTTAGATTCTCGCAAAGGCTTGCGGATGTTCCAACAGATGCAAGTTCCAGTATTGGGAATTGTGGAAAATATGAGCTACTTTATTCCCCCCGACGCGCCAGATAAACACTACGACATTTTTGGTTCTGGTGGTGGGGAAAAAACCGCTAAAGAACTAGGCATACCCTTATTAGGCTGCATTCCGTTAGAAATTTCCCTGCGTCAAGGAGGCGATCGCGGTATTCCCATTGTTGTTGCTGAGCCTGAGTCTGCCTCTGCTAAAGCTTTAATGGCAGTAGCAATGGCGATCGCGGGTAAAGTCTCGGTAGCGGCATTAACTTAGGAGTGAGGGACGAGGAGTGAGGAGTGAGGGAAAAAAGCTAAATTTAGACTATGAAAAGGGAACCATGAATTAGTCGTATTTTGTCCCTATCCCCAATCCTCGTCCATGCTGTTAAAAAGATTCATATTTTCTGTTCCTTGGAAATTACTGCTTGCCCCTTGGCAGCAGGTAGACTGGTGGCTGTTAGCGCTGACTGTAGGCATCACAATATTTGGTGGTATTTCCATTCGCAGTGCAGAGTTAAACCAAGGAATTACCGACTGGTGGCAGCATTGGCTGTTTGGTGGCGTGGGATTGGCATTGGCTTTCTTTCTATCGCTTTGTCGCTACGATTTTCTCCTGCGCTGGCACTGGCTGACTTATGCTTTCACGAACATATCTCTGATTGCGGTCATGCTAGCTGGAATCAGTGCCAAAGGCGCTCAACGCTGGATTAGTGTTGCTGGCTTTAATCTCCAACCTTCAGAATTTGCCAAAGTTGGGATGATTATCACCCTAGCAGCATTATTACAATCTCGTAGCGCGGGGAAAATTCCTAGCCTGCTTCGAGCTTTGTTAGTTACATCTGTGCCTTGGGTTTTAGTATTCGCACAGCCAGATTTGGGGACATCTTTGGTTTTTGGGGCAATAACTCTCGGAATGCTCTATTGGGGTAATGTCAATCCTGGTTGGCTGATCCTATTAATTTCCCCCATCGTGGCAGTTGTCTTATTTAACGTCTATTTACCAGCCTGGTGTATTTGGGCAGTAGCAATGGGAGCGATCGCGCTTGCGACTATGCCTTGGCGGTGGTTGTCGGCAGTTGGAGCGATCGGAATTAACTTTCTGGCAGGAGAACTAGGACACATTCTCTGGGGATTGCTCAAAGACTATCAAAAAGACCGCATCATTTTATTTCTCAACCCAGAAAAAGACCCCCTCGGCGGCGGTTATCATTTGATTCAATCGCGAATTGCTATTGGTTCCGGGCAATTATGGGGACAAGGACTTTACCAAGGCACGCAAACCCAACTCAATTTCATTCCCGAACAGCATACGGACTTTATCTTTTCAGCAGTAGGCGAAGAATGGGGCTTTATTGGTTGCCTTGTTTTACTATTTATCTTTTGGTTGATTTGCTTGCGATTGGTACTCATTGCCCAAAGTGCGAAAGATGATTTTGGTTCCCTCCTCGTCATCGGCGTATTTTCGATGATTGTGTTCCAAATCATCGTCAATATCAGCATGACAATTGGGCTTGCCCCCGTCACGGGAATTCCCTTACCTTGGATGAGCTACGGGCGATCGGCACTGCTGACTAATTGGATTGCGATCGGCATCGTGCAATCCGTCGCCAACCATCGTCTAAAGAAAAAGGGGCGAGGAGTGAGGAGTTAGGGGTGAGGGAGAGAAGAGAGCTGAGGAGCAGAGGAAGCAGAGGAAGCAGAGGAGAATTATTACCACTCTCACCCCACGCCCTACATCCTTTCGTCACCCACCACTCACTGATAACTGATAACTGATAACTGACAACCAATCGCTGACAACTAATAACTGACATCACTACACTTATAAGAGAAAATTTAAATTATCAGTGTTAACAAAGAGGAAAAGCTATGATTCTGCCAGGAGCAACTGTGCGCGTTAAGAATCCTAATGATACTTACTACGGTTATCAAGGGCTGGTGCAGAGAATTACTGAT
>NZ_JBOFLP010000281.1:0-10581 GCF_051657925.1 Chroococcidiopsis sp. | reverse complement strand
ATACACTTTCCTCTTAATTTTTAACTAAAACTATCTCAAGCTTTAGTTATATCGTGAAAACTCTTGCTTTTTGAGTTGAGCAAGCGCAGGCTATAAGCTAGCCATATCAACGTGTTGAATGTTTTCGGAGATGTCTAGTATAAGATCCTAGAATTTCCCCCCTAGCCCCCCTTTTTAAGGGGGGTATTGCTACCCAATTCATCGGGGTTAGGGGGATCGTCCGCTTTAAAAAGCATTAGTTTTTATTTCCCAAAAAGACCGAGCTAATGTCAGATTTAGATATAACTCAACGTTCCATCATGTAACAGCGCAATTACTCAAACTATTCTTGTTGACAAACATTTCATAAATCGGATTTGAATCATGAAATCATTCTATTCAAGCTTGTTGTTTTTAGCTATTGTAGGATTTATTTTATTAGGGAGTAGCGATCGCAGCTCAAACGTCCTAGCTTCAGAAATTGAATTACAAGCTGAAATAATTAGCAAGAAAGCCAGCACGAATAAAGATAGTAAAAGTAGAAAAGGTGGTCAAGTTGTAGAATCAGGTGCTTATCACTTAGAGCTAGTGCCTGTGAAAGAAAACAAGGGAACGCATTTGGATTTTTACTTGCAAAGAGGAGACAACCATGCAGCAATTCCCAATGCTAAAGTAACGGCTCAAATTCAAATGCCCGATGGCACGCAAAAAACACTTCCGTTAAAGTATGACAGTAAAGGTAAACACTATGCAGCATTGCTAGCTAGCAATGCATCTGGTCAATATCAAGTGAAAGTTACTGCCGATATTAAAGGTGAAAAAGTCAACGGACGTTTTAGTTTTAAGCAGTAATTTGTATGCAACAGTATGAGAGTGCTACTAGTTGAAGACGAACCAGACTTAGGAACTGCCATCAAGCGCACCTTAAACCAAGAAAAATATGTGGTTGACTTGGTTTTCAACGGTATGGAAGCTTGGGATTACTTAGAAAACCAGCAGATGCAGTATACGCTAGCTATCTTTGACTGGTTGTTACCTGGCATGTCAGGTATAGACCTTTGTAAGCGGTTGAGGAGGCAAAACAGCCCGCTACCAGTGTTAATGCTAACTGCCAAAGATAGTGTCGAAGATAGAGTTGCTGGCTTGAGTGCAGGGGCGGATGATTATTTAGTAAAGCCATTTAGTATGGCGGAACTGCTAGCAAGAGTTAAGGCACTGCATCGGCGATCGCCTCAACTTCAACCCCAACAACTACAAGCAGGTAATTTAATTTTGGACTACGATACCCGCAGTGTCTATCGTCTCGAACGATCGGGTGGTAAGCAGTTAGTTGCATTAACGAATAAAGAGTTTCAGCTGCTAGAGTATTTCATGAAGCATCCAAACCGGATTGTCACCAGCGAGCAGATTCGCAATCAACTGTGGGAAGTCACTGCGGATACCACAAGTAACGTTGTCGCAGCTCAAATTCGCCTGCTCAGAAGACGATTAGCAGTAGTGGATAGCGATCGCGCGATCGAAACGGTCTCTGGTAGAGGCTATCGCCTGAATATTGCCAATGCAGCAAAATAAGCTTTTTTCTCAAACTCGCTGGCAACTTGTCATTTGGTATGCATCTGTCATGAGCTTTATTCTCGGTTTGCTTGGCTTTGGAGTCGATCGGGCAATTATCCATGCTCATTGGCAAACTCTTAACCGAGAGATAGAAGTTGTCGCTGGTACGCTACACGACGATGTTGAGAAAGATTTACGACAACCAGGACGTTTAGAGCCAACAATTCAACAGCTTTTGCCACAGATACCACAGAGGGACAAACACCACATTTTAGGGGCAATTCACCAGGGCGACTACTATGCTAGATTTTTAAGTCTTTCGGGAGAAAATGTTGCTTTTTTAGGTTTCCTGCCAGATGGTTTACCTTTAACCCCAGGAGAACCGATGTGGCAAACTTTAATTGACAGCAAAGGAAATCGCTACCACCAAATTTCTCTGTCGCTGCATACTCAAGACAATCGCCCTTGGGGATACATACAAGTGGGACGCAGCCTCAGCGATGTTGACGCTTATTTAGCAAATGTCAAGTTAGTGTTGTGGCTGGGGTTGCCGATCGCGATCGTGCTCGTAGCGGTTTCGAGTTGGTGGCTGGCAGGTAGAGCCATGCAGCCAGTATACCAGTCATATCAACAGATTCAACAGTTTACGGCTGATGCCGCTCACGAGCTGCGAACTCCACTAGCTGCACTGGCAGCAACCGTTGAATCGGCACTGCGATCGCCCCATTTGCCCGAACCAGAAGCACGCGAGATTTTGCAAACCGTCAACCGCCAGAACCAACGACTCACGGCATTGGTTGCAGATTTGCTACTCCTATCGCGCATGGAGCGCCAATCTTTACCAGTGCAACATCAAGTTTGTTGTCTTAACGATATTATTAGCGATTTGGTAGAAGAACTGGAATCTTTGGCGCTTGCCGCAGCAGTCACGCTGAAAGCTGAAATTAAAGTCTATAAGCCATTACAAATCGTCGGGGATGAAGAACAGATGTATCGTCTGGTGACTAACTTGATGGTTAATGCCATTCAATACACCTCTACAGGTGGTTGTGTTAGGGCGATTTTAGACAAAGAGGACGATCGCGCCATCATTCGAGTTGCAGATACAGGTATCGGGATTGCCCCAGAACATCAGCAGCGGATTTTCGATCGCTTTTATCGCGTGAATAGCGATCGCTCTAGGATGACTGGCGGTTCTGGTTTGGGATTAGCGATCGCAATGGCGATCGTTCAAGCACACAAGGGAAGCTTGGAGGTACACAGCGAGTTGGGCAAAGGCAGTACCTTCACCGTTCGATTACCAGCAGCAGGGAGCAGCGAGCAGGGAGCAGCGAGCAGGGAGTAGGGAGCAGATATACAACCTCCCAATTACGATTTGCCGTCACCTGAAGTATGGGAATGGCGATCGCTGCCGTTATTGTGCCAACGTGCCAGCATCTGAGTTAAAGCTGACTCGACTTGTGGTGAAAGTCCCACCGTTCCAGAACGCAAATGGAGATCGTGCTGCGGAAAAGGGATCTCAATGTCTTTCTGGTTCAGCACGTCATAGATTTGATAGTACAGATCGCTAGTGAGTAAAAATTGCCGTTCCGGTTCCTTCGTCCAAACTAATAATTCAAAATCTAGGGCGCTATCACCAAAGCTTTTAAACAGCACTTGCGGCGGGGGAGACTTTAACACCTTGGGATGGTTGCGAGCGGCTTCTAGCAAAGCGGCTTCTACAGCTTTGGCATCGCAACCATAGGCAACGCCAACGGGGAGATGGAGGCGCGAGATCGGGTTATGGTGGCTCCAGTTGATCGCTTCATTTTCGAGAAAGCGGGAATTCGGCACGATGATCGAAACGCGATCGAGGGTGCGAATTTCAGTGCTTCTGGCTCCGATCCGCTCGACAGTCCCTTTATAATCTCCCACTTCGACAAAATCCCCTACCTGAATCGGGCGCTCGAATACCAATACGATCCCGCTACCGAAGTTTTTGGCAATATCTTGCAAGCCGAAACCAATCCCCACACTTAAGGCACTGGCAACGATCGCTAAAGAGCTAATATCAAGTCCCCAGATTTGCAGCAATACCAGCGAGCCAACAAAGATCAGACCGTATTTTGCAAGAATAGCGATCGCTTCCTGAGCGCCGCGATTGATGCCAGCATACCGCAGCACGCGAGAGCGAAACAGATTGGTGACAATTCCAGCAAAGATGACTAAGCCAAACAGCAATCCGGCTAAAATTACCAAGTCGATAACAGAGTAAGAGTTATTGCTCAACGTCAGAATGGGTGATGCCAGACTAGTCGTAAGAACGCTAGCAATTTGGTAACTCCACTGCCGCGTAAAGGGAAACAAGTTTGTGATGTAAAGGACAACCCCTACCCAAAGCCCGATCCGCGCGATCGCTAACACGAGTTTGAACAAAAATTCTAATATGCGTAGTGGTTGGCGATCGGCATCAGCTTCCGTACTAGCAGTTAATTGCTCTTGAGCCGCTTGAAAGAAACGATGCTTAATCCATCCCAATCCCCAAGTTAAAGCAGCAGCTATCAGGACAATTCCTGCTGCTAAAAGAATAGTTTGCCAAAGATAAGCTGTCGTTCTTTCTGTTTTTGCTCGCTCTAATGCCTCCTGAATTTGCTGCACCCATTGACTTGCTTGCTCTTGTGGCGTGCTACCTGGAATTGCATCTCGTTCTGTCACTGTCAGCAGGTAGCGATCGTTTAATAAAATTGTTGGTAACTGGTTGCGTTGTTCAATTTCTACCTGGAGCGGTCGATCGGCTTGAACTACATTTTGTAGTTGTTTGGCGATCGCTTCTGCTCGTTCCCGAGCGCTATATTGTCCTGAATTGCTGACTTGAAAGATTGGTTGTCCGTCTAGCACGACAGGGGCTTTTGTAGGTGTCTGGGCGATCGCGGGCAGCCACAAGCCCAAAGCTAGGACTATAGCAAAAATTGCGCCGATCGGGTTAGATACGAGTCGAAAATGGCGAGAACGAACCATGCAAATCTCTATCGAGTAATTTAGTTAATTTGATTCAAGGAATAGTACTTCTAAGCGATTTATTCGATACTCGTTTGAGTGTATCAAATGAGCATTTTTTACACAAAAAATCTATACTACTGTTTAATTACTGACATCTTCCTTGAGAAAGACAGTGCAAGTTTTATCGAATAGAAATAGCTTTGGCGATCTCTCTAGGCTGGATGAGCGGGTGAGTGCGATCGCGTAAATTCGCTCGGATAAGGGTTTAAGTTTTTCCTGACAAAAAGCTTGAAAGCTGTGACTTTTGCTAAGATTAGTACTTGGCTATGATTAAAAACGTGTCGAAGAACTGACATCTATTAAAATTTTTTACTCTCTCAGTGCAATCAGAATATGAGCATGGCGATCGCGGGTTACACGCTACTAGAAGTTATGACTGAATGCACTAACACGACTGTTTATCGTGCTTATAGGGATACAGACAAAACCTCAGTTATTATTAAAACTCCGAAAGCCGAGCGTACATCTATAGAAGAGCTGACTTACTTAAAACACGAGTATAACATTCTTGACGACCTGAAAATATTAGGATTCGTTCAACCATTGGCTTTGGAAAGTTATCAAAGCGGCTTAGCCCTCATCTATGCAGATTTTCCAGGGATATCTTTAAAAAAACTGCTCGAATCGCAAGAAAAAATTGAATTAAATAGCTTTTTATCAATCGCTATTCAATTAGTTTCAACCGTCGCTCATCTGCATCAACACAACATTATTCATAAAGATATTCAGCCCTGCAATATCCTAGTTAATCCCGAAACAGGTCAAGCGTTGTTTATCGATCTCAGCCTTGCTTCACGCTTGCCTATAGAGAATCAGACCATTCGTCATCCTGAATTGTTGGAAGGTAATTTAGCCTATATCTCACCAGAGCAAACTGGTAGGATGAACCGCGCGCTCGATTACCGAACTGACTTTTATTCATTAGGTATGACTTTCTATGAAATGCTGACAGGACGGCTACCATTTCAGGCAAACAATCCACTAGAACTTATTCACTCCCATATTGCTAAAGCCCCAGTCTCCCCTAGAGAACATCAGCCAGAAATTCCGCCAGCGATCGCGGAAATCGTGATGAAATTGCTAGCAAAAACGGCAGAAGACCGCTATCAAAGTGCAATAGGTTTAAAGGCTGACTTAGAAACTTGTCTGAGAATGTTACAGACGACTCAAAAAATTTCTTCCTTCCGTGCAGGACAACTCGATTTATCTAGTCAATTTCTAATTCCTCAAAAACTTTACGGTCGCGAACGAGAAATTGCAACTCTTATAGATGCTTTCGATCGCGTCAGTCGAGGAGCGACCGAGATAATGTTAGTCAGCGGTTATTCTGGGGTCGGTAAATCTTCTTTAGTTAACGAAGTTCATAGACCAATTGTGGGAGCGCGGGGATATTTCATTTCGGGAAAATTCGACCAATTTAAGCGAAATATTCCTTATACTTCTTTAATTCAAGCGTTTCAAGAATTAATCCGGCAATTACTGACCGAAAGTAGCGATCGCATTGCAAGTTGGCAAGCAAAGCTTTTGGCAGCTTTAGGTTCTAACGGTCAGATAATTATTGACGTGATTCCCGAAGTCGAACGTATTATTGGCGTGCAGCCAGTAGTTCCTAGTTTAGGAATAACTGAATCTCAAAATCGATTTAATCGAGTATTTCGACAATTTATTCACGTATTTACTCAACCAGAACATCCGCTAGTTATTTTTTTAGATGACTTACAGTGGGTCGATCTAGCTTCTTTAAAACTGATTCAGTTGCTTGTTTGTGACTCAAATAGTCAATATTTATTATTAATCGGAGCTTATCGCGATAATGAGGTCAGTGGCTCTCATCCTCTAATGGTGACTTTGGCTGAGATTCAACAAGCTCATGTCGTAACAAACGATATTGTCCTTCAACCTTTACAAATTACCCACACTAGCCAATTAATTGCCGATACTCTCCGCACGAACACTACTACAACTAAAGCGCTGGCTGAATTAGTGTTTAAGAAAACTCAAGGTAATCCTTTTTTCTTAACTCAACTACTGAAATCTCTATATCAAGATCGACGGTTGACATTTGATTTCGATCGCGCTGGCTGGCAGTGGGATGTTCATGTGCTTCAGGAAATTGATATTACTGACAATGTTGTGGAATTAATGGTTAGTCAAATTCAAAAATTATCACCAAAAACGCAGAACGTTCTTAAGTTTGCTGCCTGTATCGGAGATAAATTCACATTAGATGTTTTAGCTATTGTCAATGAGAAATCTTTGTTGGAAACTGCGAAAGATTTATGGGAAGCCTTACAAGCAAATCTAATTCTACCCCTTTCTGAAGCATATAAAATTCCGCTCGTTATCGAGCCAGACACCTCAAGAATTTTATTAGTTAAACCATTAAAAGTTAGTTACAAGTTTTTACACGATCGCGTCCAGCAAGCAGCTTATTCTCTCATTCCTGATTCACAAAAACAAGCAACCCATTTGAAAATTGGTCAGTTACTACTAAAAAATACTGCAATTGAAGAACAAAAAGAAAATATTTTTGCTTTAGTTAATCACCTAAACTATGGCTCTGACTTACTCACTTTAGATGCGGAAAAATACGAGCTAGCCGAACTAAATACGATCGCAGGTCAGAAAGCGAAAGCAGCAACGGCATATGAGTCTGCTATGCGCTACTTTAAAGTGGGTTTGGGATTATTAACAGCAAATAGCTGGCAGAATCAGTATGAGCTAACACTGGCACTCTACGAATCAGCCGTAGAAACAGCTTACCTGAATGGCGACTTCGAGCAAATGGAGCAATGGGCAACGATTGTCTTACAACAGGCAAAAACTCCGATTGACAAAATGAAAGTTTATGAAGTCAAAATTCAAACTTGCATGGCGCAAGTCAAACAACTCGAAGCGATCGCCATTGGATTACAAGCACTGGAACTGCTGGGGGTGAGATTACCCCAGTCGCCTAGTTCCTTAGATTTGCAACACGCACTCAGTCGCACAGCAACAAATTTGGCTGGGAAAAATATAGAAGACTTGATTCACCTATCGTTAATGACTGAGGTTGATAAGCTGGCAGCTATCCGAATGCTAACTAGTTTAGGTTCTCCCACCTATCAAGCCGCACCGATGTTATTTCCCTTGGTTGTCTGCGAACAGGTGAATTTATCGCTGGAATTTGGCAATGCACCTTTTTCGGCTTACGGTTATGTTTGTTACGGCGTGATTTTAAACGGCATAGTTGAGGATGTTGAGTCAGCTCATCAATTTGGCAAGTTGGCTTTAAACTTAGTGGAACGATTCAACACCCTAGAACTCAAGACAAGTGTATTTTTCGTCGCCGGAGCATGTACGATGCATGGAAAAGTACACGCTAGAGAGACTTTGCCATTGCTACTGAATGGATATCAAAATGGATTGGAAAACGGACATTTTGAATATGGTGGCTATGCTGCCATGCAAAGATGCCAATATTCTTATTTTACTGGTCAGGAACTGGCAAATCTGGAGCGAGACATGGCAAACCTCAGCGATTCTCTGCTTCAGTTAAAGCAAGAAAATGCCTTAAGTTGGAATCAAATCTTTCAGCAGTCAGTGTCTAACTTACTCGAACCAACTCAAAATCGTTGCTGTTTGGTAGGTAAAGCGTACAACGAAGAGCGATCGCTACCGCTATTACAGAAAGCCAACGATCGCACTGGATTACACTACTTTTATATCAACAAACTGATTCTTTGTTATTTATTTGGCGAGTACGAGCAAGCATTAGAAAATGCAGATCGAGCCGCAAAGTATTTAGATGGAGTCAAAGCGTTTCTGGTTGTGCCAGTCTTCTATTTCTACGATTCTCTGGCACAAATTGCCATGTATCCCTCAGCATCGCGATCGCAACAAGAACAACTTCTAGACAGAGTACTCAATAATCAGAAAAAGATGCAAAAATGGGCGGGTTATGCCCCGATGAATTTTCAGCATAAGTACGAATTAGTAGAAGCAGAGCAAGCACGGGTATTAGGTCAATATTGGCAAGCTATGGAGCATTACGATCGCGCGATCGCTGGTGCGAGAGAGCATGGATATATTCAAGAAGAAGCATTAGCGAATGAGTTAGCAGCCAAATTTTATTTATTACAAGGCAAAGATAAAATCGCTCAAGTTTACTTAATCGAAGCTTACTACGGTTATCTACGTTGGGGAGCGACGGCAAAAATTAAAGATCTAGAGATCGATTATCCTCAAATTCTTGTTAAAAGTCAGAAGCGTCAAGCTTCATCCGAAGCTATTACTCAAATTTCAACCCCTACACTGAGTGAAAGCTTCAAGAACATAGACTTAGCAACTGTGATGAAAGCTTCACAAGCACTTTCAGGCGAAATTGTTTTAGGTAACCTGCTAACCAAGCTCATGCAAATCGTACTAGAAAATGCAGGGGCAGAAACAGGATTTTTACTCTTAGATAAAGCAGGAGAACTATACATTGAAGCATCTGGAGGAATCGATCCAAATAAAATTGCGGTGCAGGAAGCGCTACCCCTCAGAATATTAGAAATGGCAGATAAGTATCCTATACTTCCTGTTTCTGTCATCAATTATGTAGCCAGAACTCTAGAATCTATCGTTTTAAATAACGCGGCTGTTGAGGCAATCTTTGCTGCCGATCCTTACATTGTCGATCGCCAACCAAAATCGGTTTTATGCACGCCAATTCTGCACCAGGGGAAACTGACGGGTATTCTCTACCTAGAAAACAATCTCACGACTGGAGCTTTTACACCCGATCGCCTGGAAATTTTACAACTGCTATCTGCTCAAGCCGCAATTTCAATCGAAAATGCTCGTCTTTATCACGATTTAGAAAATTATAACCAGTCTTTAGAAACCAAAGTAGCGGAGCGGACGCTAGAGCTACAAGCAAAGAACGTACAACTACAACAGGAAATCGGCGATCGCCAGCGAGCAGAAATAGCAGCCGAGGCTGCTAGTCAGGCTAAGAGTGAATTTTTAGCCAATATGAGCCACGAACTCCGCACCCCGCTAAATGGCATTTTGGGTTACGCTCAAATTCTCAAGAAAGCAACAGCTTTGTCCGAGCAACAAAAGAATGGTTTAGATATCATTTATCGCTGTGGCGATCACTTGCTGACTCTGATCGATGATATTCTAGACATCTCCAAAATCGAAGCCCAAAAAATGGAACTCGATTGTCACGATTTCAATTTTTTAGAATTTCTAGCGGGGATTGCTGATATCTGTCAAATTCGCGCCGAGCAAAAAGGCATTTGTTTAACTTACGAGCCGTCTAACCTGCCGCAATTCATTCATGCTGACGAGAAACGACTGCGGCAAGTCTTGCTCAATCTGTTGGGCAATGCTGTCAAGTTTACCGAAAAAGGTAGCGTGACTTTTAAAGTGAGCGATCGCGCTGGAAAGCTGCGGTTTCAAGTAGAAGATACTGGAATTGGCATGGCAGCAGAACAGTTAGAAGAAATTTTCTTACCATTTCAGCAGGTAGGCAGGCATCGCGATCGCGTTGAAGGAACGGGTTTGGGTTTGGCAATTAGCAAGCAGTTGGTGCAAAAGATGGGTGGCGACATCGAGGTCAAGAGTACTTTGGGTCAAGGGAGTGTTTTCTGGTTCGAGCTAGAATTACCGAGAATTTGCCAATTAGCTGAAGTTACTAACACAAGTCAACGGAGAATTATTGGTTTCAAAGGCAACAAATTGAAAGTGTTGGTAATAGACGACAAATGGTCGAACCGTTCTGTCATAGTCAATATGCTGGAGCCACTGGGTTTTGAAGTGTTAGAAGCGATCGACGGTCTCGATGGTTTGACTAAGGCGCAGGCGTTTCAGCCTGATTGCGTGATTCTAGATTTAGTCATGCCAGGGATGGATGGCTTTGAAGTGACTCGTCATCTCAGGATATTGCCAGAGTTAGCAGGTGTAGTGGCGATCGCGATCTCAGCTAGCGTGTTCGATTTCGATCGGCAGCAGAGTCAAGCAGTCGGTTGCGATGATTTT
>NZ_JBOFLP010000280.1:0-26370 GCF_051657925.1 Chroococcidiopsis sp. | reverse complement strand
AGGTACGTACCCCATAAAAACCACCTCGACCACGGACAACATGCAAGTTAGTCGCCACGTAGTAAATGTTGCCGCGCTTAGCGATAATCACTCCAGAACCTGGGTTAAACTCGCGTCGAGCTTCAACATCACCTTTTTGGAGGTCTTGACCAACTACCACTGTTGTTTGCGAAGCGATCGCGTCAATTTCCGTCTGATTCAACGTTTTGGAATCAGTACCAGGCTGAGTTTGCTGGGCGATCGCATCTGCTTGTAAAGCCGTGAGTCCTGTCATCTTGCCAGTAAAAGCGATCGTCGTAGCCGTAATAACTCCAGCGATAAAAATTGTCGATTTTAAATTTCGAGTTTGAAAAAACTTTTTCCAGCCATTCATAATAAAGTCAAAAGTTAAAAGTTAAAAGTCGGGGAAGAGAGCTAAGGGAGCAACTACAAATTCACGCATTCACGCATTCACGCATTCAAACTTTCCCTACACCCCACACCCTACACCCTACACCCCACACCCTACACCCCACACCCCACACCCTTTCTTCACTGACAACTGATAACAACTAAATTTCATTTTGCGATTGAGGTTGATCCAAGTTTTTTTCAGCTTGATGCTGAAAAGCGGCAATTGGAATCGCCCAGCTCAGCGCTTCCATTTGATTAAATAGTTCTTCCGATGGCTTTGTACCATCGGCAAATGTAAACACATCAATGCCTTGAAGTGGATATTTCAAGCGACCGTTGATCCCAATAAGTTCTCCTTTTTGATTCAAAACAGGTCCACCACTCATCCCTTGTTCGACTTCGTTGGTGTAACCTAAACTGTATCCTTCTGGTAAGGTTCGTTCTAAGAGTAAAGAAACAGTTCCCGTTGTCAGCCGAAATGCTTTCATTCCCCAGTTACGTGTTTCATCAACACGACTTTTATTGAGGAATTGATAATTGGGAAAACCAGATGCATAGACGCGATCGCCTTTTGTTAAAGTAAGGGAATTTCCTAAGACAGCAACACGATAGGATTTAGGGCTATCAAATTGTAGTAAGGCGAGATCGACACCTGCTAAAGTCTGCGTCAAGCGGCGGGCTGGATGAGTTGCGCCATCAGCAGTAAGAATGCTAAATTCACCGTCCTGACTACCTGCTACTACATGGTCGCAGGTGAGAACGGTGTATGTCTGAGCCTGACGTTGTACGATCGCCCCAGAACCCATACTTGTTTTTGTCAATACTCTGACTGTCACTTGTTGAGCAACTTCTACTATTGCCGAACTTTTTACTGAATCTACAGGTGTTGTAGTCGCAATTTTTTCAGTACTAGCATCGGATTTTGTATTCGGTTTTGATGGTGATAACCATAAGATCGCAGCGATCGCCAGCAGTCCGAGGTTAAATAAGACAATAGTGGCTGATGATAATTTCACTTTCGCTGCATCCCAATTCCAATCGCTCGATCGACTGTCATTCGTGAATTATGAGGTTCGAGTTGGCGATCGCTCTCAATCTCGACTACTCATGCATTTACCTTATTCCGCTGACAATGCTTGCTCAATTTCTTCTCCAAAAGGTGCATAATACTGAGGCGCACTTTGTTGCACTGCCGTACCCGTCCCTTTCAGGCTGAAAGTCACCAATTGTTCGAGAATTTGGCGCTCTTTGCCTCGATCGGATTCGCGCAATGTCATCAGAATATTTTTCCGGTTGCAGATTTCGTTTCGACTGCCCACATAACAAATGACTGGTTTGCTGTTAACTCGTCCGTATGTCAGTTGCAAGTTTCTCAGCTTTCCGCCTTTGGCAGCTACAACTTCAGTCAAGCGATCGCTAACTATTTTACAACGCTCGTGCGGCGTGTATTGCGTCCCAAACTCATTGCTGTTCCAGGTAATAACTGGTGCTGTGATCCGTTCGCCGCGTTTGGCGATCGTTGCATAGCCCTGACCTGAAGCTATGCAATGAAAAGTTGTCGCACCACCAGCACTAGCTACTGCTTCTGCTCGGACGAACTCGCTACCTATGCCGATCCCACTTATAACTGCGATCGCTGTTGCTAAATATTTAGTGAATTTTTTTAAATTTTTAATTGTGTGATTGCCTATCATCGCTCGTACCTCAAGGGCAGTTAAAATTTCAATTACATTCACAGTCAGCTCAAGTACCCTGAACTTGACAAGTCTGCTTGACGAGACTAGCGTATTTGAACTATACCGCGATCTACATCCAAATATGCTACGATTCCGGTCAAATTTTGAAAAAAAATATAAAATTATACTTGACAGCTATTTTGTATACGTAACATACTTATAAAAACACTTCATATACGTACTAAAGAAGTAAAAAGTCAAAAGTCAAAAGTCAGAAGTCGAAAGTCGAGAAACAGTGGTGCGAGATCGTTCTCCCCCAGTTTCCCCAGCTCCTCCAACTTCCCCCTGCTCGTGCGCTCCCTACTCCCTGCTCCCTGTTAACTGATAACTGTCAAATCTCCGACCAGTCTTGAATCAGGATTTGAGCTTGGGAATAGAGAGGACTGTCTTGAGGAATTTGTCTGGCAATAGCGATCGCTTCAGCAAAATTACTACTTCCTGCGAGTTGCTTGGCATGTTCTAAATGACACTCATTTAGTATTGCCCGCGCTTCGGCGTACACTGTCGAATCGCGGGTAACTGTTTCGGCTCTACTCGCACAAGCTTCGTATCGTGCTTGATGTTTTAAAGTTTGAATTTCATCGATAACTTGAGCTGTCAGACGAAACTGAATGTATGAATAAACTACTGCTCCCAGTGCCACAATACCAACACCAATAGCCGCACCGACAAAAAATAAAGTAGAGGTGGATAAGCGGCGATGACGCGCTGGTGGAGATATGAGGATTGAATCGTCCGTGCTGGAATTAGCTAGATTACTCTGCTGTGCGGCAGAGAACTGAACGTTTGCCCGAACTTCTTGCTTATGTGGAGGTAACAAGGTGTCTGGCAGCAATGTCGGAGGAATGACTTCTGTTTTTGTTGGCTGTGGTGGTATATAGGCTCTAGTCGTCGCCGCATCAGGTGTGACTGGAACAGATGATTGTGGGTGCGTGGGTGCAGGAGGAGATGGATGAAGAGAATTATCGATCGCTTCTTCAGGCTTGTGGGTAAGAGTAGCCTTTAATACTTGCTTTAATTGCTCTACTGAGGCAAAGCGATCGTTAGGTGATTTTTGCAAGCACTGCATGACAGCTGCTTCTAGTTGCGGCGATAAATTTTCGCAACCAGGCTGTAACCTGATGGGAATCGGTGGTTTTGTCTTGTGTGCCATTGCCCAACCCATGCCCGTAATCGAATAGGCTTGAGCGCCAAAACCAAATGGATCTGTGCCGCTGAGGAGTTCGTAGAGAATGACACCCAAGCTGTAGATATCCGCTCTTGCGTCTATAGTATTGGCAGCTCGCAGCTGTTCTGGAGCAGCATAGCGAAACGTGCCGATAAATCCATAAGTCAGATTCGTGCGATCGAGCGATTCATCGCGGATTTTGGCAATTCCAAAGTCCAGAATCTTCACCAGTTCTCCCAGTGCTGTAGGCACGACAAATATATTGTCTGGTTTGAGATCGCGGTGAACTACCTTGACGTGTTCGCTGGCTGTCGCTCCACTCCACCAGAGATCGATGCCTGAGTGAGCTAGACGCAATCCTTCACACGCCTGAGTCACAATTTTGATCGTTCGCTCGACGGGTAGCCGTTGCTGTTGTTTCAGCAATTGTTTCAAGCTATCCCCGCGCAGATACTCCATGACATAAAAAGGATGCCCTTCATCCGTAACGCCATAATCGCTCACATTCACGATATGGTCGCTTTTTAGCGCCGCACAAATAGCAACTTCCCGCTCGAACCGCTTTCTCAAAGACTTTGACGCTGCCAATTTTTCTTTCAGTAGCTTCAATGCTACGTGTTGTCCCAATAAGGTATCCATTGCCAGAAAAACATCGCCCATTCCGCCTGAACCCAAGCGCCTCTCCAAGCGATAGCGTTGGCGATCGCCAATACTCCGACCAATCCAGGTTTCTGGCTGAGCAGGAAATGTCATGGAGCTTTCTCTATGTGTTGCTGTTTCTGGACTTGTTGCCTTTTTTGGGCGTGCGATCGCGAACGAGACTATGATACTACTATTATTGCTTGAGCAGGGAGCGCACGAGCAGGGAGCAGGAGTAAGAGAGCTGGGGAGGCTGCTCTTGAGCTGGGGGAGAGCGGGGAGAAAGAAATTCTCCCTTGTGTCCTCCCACACTTCCCACACTTCCCACACCCCACACCCCACACCCCACACCCTGTTCGTGACCAACAACAAATGACGAATGACTACTCACTCTAAATCGAAATATTATCTAAAAGTCGGGCGGGTTTGAGTTGTAGAGGTGTTGCACCATGTTCGTATTCGTCGGGAAAAATTGCTCTAACGCGCTTAATGACTGAAATCATGTAACCGTAGTCTGGCGCTGAACTGTTGGGTATGTATCCTGCTTCTTGCGCCAAAATCGAGGGGACTCCATTCATGATGCGGTAAATTTGCTGGCGCAGGTTTTTGTCTATATTAGGTGCAACCAAAACCACGCCAGGTGGGACTTCGTGCGGATCGGTGTAGAGAATGCGAAACTCGGTGGGGCTGAAATGCGAACTGTGTAGGTAAAATTCTTCTTTAGAAAGAGCGCCTGCCGTAGCTTTCCCTGTGGCAACCCATTCCAAAACTGTTTTAGGTGTGGGTGCAAGCATAATCTCTGCTAGAGTTAGACCGTAGAGATTGTAAATGGGAAAAAAATATCCGGTAGCTGAACCTGGCTGTCCGAGGGCAAGCGGTTGATTTTGTAATTCTTTTAACTCAACGATCGGATTATCTTTGCGCACGACTAGAATAGAGCGCAAATTAGCAATTCCCTGAAGGGAAAATATCGGGGTGTATTGGTGTTTGTCGATCGCGATCGCGGCTAATCCAGGCTCGGCAAAAGCTAGAGACCAAGCATGATTCCGAATTCGTTCTAGAGCCTTATTTTCGTTAAAAGCAGGTTCTAATTGTACGATAACTCCAATTTTTTCACTTAAATATCGAGTCAATTTAGCATAACGATTGATGGTCTGTTCCCCTGCGTTATAACTGACTACACCGAGAACTAAACCTTGGCGCTTGCTCGATAGCGATCGCACCCCACATGCTGTGAGTAGAAATAATTGTAAAAGTAACGTACGGCGAGATGACTTGTTAAAAGTTGGCAGTCGAAACTGAGAAGTTGGAGATAATGTAGTAAATCGATCGGGAAGGCTCATTTTAGGAGACGACGGCAAAAATCGGCGGCTTTTTGAGGATCGGGAATTTCATTGGCTAATCGATTGACTAATTCCAACTCGGAAATTTGCATTCCAGATTTTAGAACTTTTTGAATGAGAATCGGCGCAATCGGTCCAATCAGATCGATTAAAGTTTTTTCGCACCGTTGAATAAAATTAGTATCGAGTGCCGACTGCGCTAAATTATTTGATAATTGATGATGGGAAAATTTATTGCCGTTGGTGCTGTGGGTTTGAGATTTAGCTGTTGACTCAGCTTCGATCGCTTTTGCCTGACGCTCGAATTCTGCTTGTTGCTTGGCAGGCAGGTAAACTGAGAGGTTTTCTACCAACTGCTCGACGCTGTATGATTGAGCTGCTACTTGTCGAAACACAGTAGTCGCAATCGGTCCAGCAAATTCTGTAAACAGCTTGACCAGCGATCGGTGTTGGGCTGACAGGGATACGTCGGTAGATTCTAACGGGACTCGGGGCGCAGACAGACGTTGAGTAAAGTCAGGTGGAAAAGTTGGATCGGGTAGTTGAGTGGTCGTTAGTTCGGATGGGGATGCGGGAGGAGGCGACGTAGCAATTGTCGTTGCTGCACCTAAACCTGGGACAATTGTGTTATTCGCCAGATCGATCGCTACGGCAGCTTGCAAGGCACGACTTAACTCGTCTACAGAACTAAAGCGATCGCGGGGCGATTTCTGCAAGCACCGCATGACGACGGCTTCTAGTTGTAGTGAAAAATGCTCGCACCGAGGCTGCGATCGCAACTGAATCGGGGGCTTGGAAGCATGAGCGAATACCCATGACATACCGCTAATCGTATTGCTATGGCGACGGAAATTAAACCCAAATGGGTCGCTTCCAGTCAGCATTTCGTAGAGAATTACGCCGAGGCTGTAAATATCGGCACGTTCGTCTACTTCTGTCCCTAGCTCAAACTGTTCGGGAGCTGCATAGTGAAAAGTCCCAATAAAAACGTTCGTCAGATTGGTAAATTCATTCGTATCGTTACAAATTTTAGCAATACCAAAATCGAGAATTTTGACGAGTTCTCCCAATGCAGTAGGAACGAGAAAAATATTATCTGGCTTGAGATCGCGATGGACGACTTTGATCTGCTTGCTAGCGGTTGCTCCATTTTGCCATAGGTGTACGCCTTGATGCGCCAACCGCAAACCTTGACACACTTGGATTGCGATCGACAGACTGCGTTCGATGCCCAGCTGTTGCTGCTGGCGTAGCAGTTGTCCTAAGCTCTGTCCTTGCAGGTACTCCATGACGTAGAAGGGATACCCCTCATCGGTAACGCCATAGTCGCTAATATTCACGATGTGATCGCTTTTGAGCGCAGCGCAGAGAGTCACTTCTCGCTCGAACCGCTTTCTCAGATCGGCTGATTCTGCTAGCGATCCTTTGAGGATCTTTAAAGCGACTAGTTTGCCAATCGGTACGTCCCTAGCGATGAAGACATCTCCCATTCCGCCCGCGCCTAGATGTTGTTCTAGTCTGTAGCGCTGGCGTTCGCCAACGCAGCGACCGAGCCAGTTGTCTTTTTGTAATGGCGAGTTCATGGAGCAGAGCGCATTAAAACTGGTATGAAAATAAATGTTTGCCAACAGTATAGGCGATGACTTCCAAGCTAGAGGCAACTAAGCCAGCTAAAAATATATTTCTTTCATCATCATTAAAGCCTAATATGAACTTTTACTGCTAAAATTTTTTGAGGAAGGCAGAGGTTAGAGGGCAGAAGAAAAGAGTTGCATTTCGCCCTCAAATATGCGGGGTTAAAGCTCCTAATATTTGTATAAGTATAGATCGGGATATATTTCAAGATACGATCGCCGAAATACGCTGTCTCGATCGAATCTCCTAAACATACGTAGATTTGTGTAGCAAACCGCGATCGCACTGCCCGCTGATTGAGGAGATGATTCTCCTATTTGCTTTTTCCTCTTACTTGCCTAGCACCCTCGATCGAGGCGATCGGCTCACAGCCGATTGTTTATAGCTAGCAATAGCCAATGAGAATGCGTGTTTCTCGGACTAACCGCTAACATCTGAATGTTCGTGTTCTTGGCAGCGAGCGCGCCTGACACTAGCTTTTAGCCTAGCCTGAAATCTTTATTTCTCTTTAAATACTATTTAATTGTATTGGCAGATACTATCTTACGTTGCTGCTTGACATTGTAACAAGACCTTGTAACAGATGTTGTAACAATATGTGCAGAACGTGCATAGATCGAGTTAGTCGAGAGTATAAAACTTGCACGCTAGAAAGTATAAAATTTTAATGAAATTGGAGAAAACCCGAATATTCGATAATATACTGCAATCTCAGAGAAAAATTTTCCAGCTACGACATCAAACTACAGAATAATTAAAAAAAATAAAAATATTATGATTCAGTCTTCTGCACGTCTGGAGATTGGTAGACGTGACGGTAGTAAGCAAGAATTTCCACTCAACGGCGATGTGGTGCGAATTGGTCGAGCGGGAGACAATAACTTAGTTTTGAGCGAAAGTAATGTTTCGCGCTATCACGCTCAGCTTGCGCCCCAAGGCATGAGTGGATACTTGCTCACAGATTTAGGCAGTAGTACTGGCACTTTCGTCAATAATTCTAGGTTGGCTCCTAGTCAACCGAGGCAACTCAAAGATGGAGACACGATTAGAATTGGGGGTTGCGAGTTGCGCTTTTGCGGTGTTGAGGAAGTCACTACAGGTGCAACTGCAACCCAGATGACGGGGATAGGGACAACTGTTGGTTTTGAAGCCACGAATTTTGCTGCACCACCTCAAGCGATTCAGACTCAGATCGTGACACCCATATTGCGGGTGACGACTCCAGCAGGAACGCAAGATATTCCGATTGTCAAAAACCAGATGATTATCGGTCGCGATCCTAGTTGTGATGTCCCGATTAATTTTCCCCAAGTTTCGTCACGGCACGCCGAATTGGTCGAGCGTCAAGGCAGCTACATGATAGTCGATCTAGGTAGCAGAAATGGGTTGTTATATCAAGGGCAACGCATTAGCGAACGGCGGTTAATGGATGGAGACGCGATCGCCATTGGTTCTGGAATTACTCTAACTTTCCAAACAACTGCCACCGACCAAGTACCGAGTATTACGCATCAACTGAATCTGAGCAATCGCAATAATTTAACGATTGGGCGCGACGAGCAAAACGATATTGCGATCGACCATCCGACCGTATCGCGCTATCATGCCAGAATTTCGCGTCAAGATGGTACGTTTGCGATCGCCGATCTCAATTCCAGTAACGGTACTTTTGTCAACGGCAAGCGCGTCAGCGGTTCGCAGTCGCTCAGACCTGAAGATACAATTCGCATCGGTCCGACTCGCTTTGTCTTCAACGTTGATGAGACTTTAGTAAGTTTCAACGAAGAAGGTAATCTGCGTCTGGATGCCGTCAACTTAACGAAGGTTGTCGGTAAAGGCACGACCTTACTCGACGACATTTCGCTGTCGATCTTGCCGCGAGAATTCATCGTCATTGCCGGAGTCAGCGGTGGTGGTAAATCGACCCTCCTCGACGCACTCAACGGCTTTCGTCCGGCGACGAGCGGCATGGTACTGGTAAACGGGGAAGACTTATATAAAAACTTTAATGCCTACCGTACCGAACTCGGTTACGTCCCTCAAGATGACATCATCCACAAAGAACTGACGGTCAAGCAAGCGCTCGATTTTGCCGCTCAGTTAAGGATGCCTTCAGATACCACTCCTGGCGAACGTCAAAAGCGGGTACAAGAAGTTTTGACAGACTTAGAATTGCTGCAACGCCAGGACGTACCTGTAAAAGCATTGAGCGGCGGACAGCGTAAGCGGGTCTCAATTGGGGTCGAGCTAATTACCAAACCCAGTCTATTTTTCCTTGATGAAGCGACATCCGGTCTTGACCCTGGTACGGAACTTCAGATCATGAAGTTGCTGCGGAAATTGTCAGATCAGGGACGGACGATCTTGCTGATTACTCATGCTACGAAGAACGTCACGCTATGCGATCGCGTGGTATTTTTGGCGAAAGGGGGTCGAGTCGCCTATTTTGGTCCGCCAGCAGAAGCAATTGACTACTTTGGGGTAGAGGAGTTCGATCGGATCTACGGCAAGGTAGAACACGAACTATCACCTGAAGAATGGCAGCAACGCTTTAGAAACTCGCGTCACTATCACAAGTACGTATTAGAGCGCCAACAACAGCTGCAAATGCCCCAAATGGCACAAAGAAGCCATCGAGCCAAACAGAAACCAGGTAGCACAATTAAGCAAGTCTCGGCATGGCAGCAGTTTATCATCTTGTCGCGGCGCAACTTAGCAATTTTGATGCGCGATCGCGCTGGCTTGTTTTTGATGGGTGCGATCGCGCCAATTCTCGGCATCTTAGATTTTGTTACCTGGCAGCGCAATGTTTTCAACCTCAAGGAAGGTAATGCGGGACAGGTAATAACCATGCTATTTTCCGCTGCTTTAATTGCGGTTATTGTGGGTAGCTTGGCAACCATGCGCGAGATTGTTAAAGAACAAGAGATTTATCGCCGCGAACGCATGATCGGGCTGAAAATTTTGCCCTACATCATATCTAAAGTTTGGATTGGAGTCATATTAGCTCTATATCAAGCAGCAATCTTCTTGTTATTTAAATGGCTGGCGATCGACCTTCCTGGTGGTACAGAAGAGCTTTTGAATATGTATATCACCTTCTTCCTTGCTACCCTAGCTGGAATGGTGATGGGGCTTTTGGTGTCTGCAATTTCGCCCAACCAGAATGTTGCACCCCTACTCACAATTATTTTCCTCGTGCCACAAATTACGTTTGGTGGGGGGATGTTACCTGTAGAGACTTTCGGACCTCCAGGGCAATTAATTAACCGTCTCACGATTACAAAATGGTCTTTTGAGTCGTTAGTGACCATCACGGGAATGGGTCGCGATATCGCCGACGATTCCTACTGGAAACTATCAGACAAAGATCGCGAAAAACAGACTCCCGAACAGAAAAAACGCAGCCAGTGTTTGGGGACAAAAATGTTTAAAAGTTGTGAGTTTCCTGGGTTGATGGCGAAATACGATCCCGTAGTAGATAAGCCAGAACCAGTTAAACCCAAAGATCCTGGCAAGGCTCCCTCAGATCCTAGAAAACTCGATGACTATGAAAAGAAAGTAGACAAATACAAAAAAGATGTAGATATCTGGCAAAAGGATTATAGTGAATGGAAAGGAAAATTTGAGGGTGCGATTAAGAGTGGAGAAGGATTGATCGAACGCTTCAAAAAAGACTATGGTAGTTCGTTCAAAGTGAATTTGGCTTGGCACTGGTCAATGTTAGGAGTGCTTATGGTTGCCATGTTTGGTATCCTATTCGGAGTGCAAAAGCGCAAAGATATTGTTTGATGTAAGTTGATAATTAAAAAGCAAAAGTCAAAAGTCAAAAGTCAAAAGTCAGACATACGGAAGGGCGGGTTCACTTGAAATTTCTACGCTCGTTTGAAGATCTGAATAAACCCGCCTTGTATCATTGTATAAAAGATAGGTTCCCAAAGAGCTAAATTTGAAAAAAATCTAGATTTGTAAAAAGCGATTTCTATTAAATCTAGTTTTTCGATTTTTTTAGTTAATCAATTTAAATTCAATATCAAATTATGCTACAAAATTTTCGCTGGAAAGTAGTAACAGCAACGGCATTGTCAGCACTTTCATTTTTTACTTCTACACCACCAGTATTAGCGCAATCAGGCAATGCACAACCGTCTCAACCTAGTAATAATAAAAGTTGTATTTGCGACCCTAAAGATCCCTTCGATCCTCAGTCGAGAATGCCAAAAGGAGCGTTTAAAGGTCAGTGTTTGAGCTGCGAACAACGTTCGGTGAGAATGCTCTCTTCTAGGGAAGCTGCACTATATAAGCCTGCGCCAGGAACGATGTTGTTTGCTAACTTCAAACACAAGGGTAAGTACTGGGTAGCTCAGATTCCCACAAATGCTGTAGAAGATGCCATCTTTCAAATTCAATATTTTAATGTTTTACGCAGTTCGTATAGCGCTCACGGACAAATTCGTTTTCGTCTCAAACCAGGTCGCGAAGCAATTTTAATTCCACAATCTGTAGGAGATCGGAGACAAAAAGCAATTCGGATGCGGGATTTTATTTATTCTGCTAATGCTATCTGGTTACGATCGGGTGTATGGGACCCCGTTTCAGGATTAGTTGATTTTTATGCTGTAGCCCATGAAATAGTTGGTTTAGAAGATAGAATTCAAGATGCTGTTAAGTATCCATTTACGGATCGAATCGAACAGATTAGGCTGGCATTAACTCCGCAACAAAAACAACAATTGTTATTCAATGTCATTATGCAAGGCGATCGCGATCGCACTAACCTCATGTACGATACTCTCAAGCGGAATTGTACGACGGAATCTCTTCGAGCGATCGATCGCACGACTGGTTATCAACCCAAATCGCCGCAAGAAAAACAAGAATATTTTCTTGGTATCCCCACGGGACCAGAACTTAACGAAGCTCTATCCAATCAAAATTTAACTCCCGAAACCTTGAATCAGTTGTTAACAGAGCAAATTCAAAAGCTACCAGCAGTTCAGTTGCCAACCCCTCCTTTAGATGCGATTGTCCGACGCGGACTCGTAGATCCTCGTAAAATGCCAAATTTAGAAGCAGAATTTGCCACTGAATTCAGCAGTGGAAAACGTTAACTACTACAACTTTTTTTGACAAAACTTTTCTTGACAACATGCAACCATGAAACCTCTAACGAAAAATACAAATATTTTTTTAACAAGAGTTGCATTATGTTGGGGATTGCTCGGTATCTCTCAGCCATTAAATGCTCAATCTCCCGCTAACATCGCAAGTTTTATTTCTAATGTTAGATCTGTTCAATTTGAACAGTTGTGTTTTCAACACTCTATAGCCTGTGCAGATATTGGCAAAGCCGCTCATCTGACCACAGATTTAATTTATCAATTGTTTGACACTGAAAGAACAAAAAATCCGCTTCAGCGTACTAATGTTATTAATCAAATCGCTCAATTATATGCAGCTAAAGATATTAAAGTAGTCAATAAAAGGTTAAAGCTCTCTGATTTCTTTGTTGTTAAAAAGGATAGAGTTTTTGGTGGATATGCGATTTTGATTCGTCAATTAGAAAGGCAACAATTAGGAAGAAGAAAACTTGCCTATGTCATTGCCTTTAAGGGAACGTATGTAGGTTTAGAAGATCCCAACGATTTAGCTGCAAACGTAGCCGGACTACCAGTTAATATGTATAGCAATGCAGCAGTTTTGATCCATGAAGGGTTTAAAAACTATGCTGGTTCGGTTTTTGCAGATGAAAAATCAAAAGAATTAGTATCTGAAATTTTACGCAGACAAAAACAGCCCAATACTGATATTGAAGTATTAATTACCGGACATAGCTTGGGGGGAACTGCAATTCTCTATGCCGCAATGTTAGCAGATGCAGGAGTTTTACCTGCAAATATGAAAATCATGGTTTTTGGTGCGCCAGCATTTACGCAACAAAATTTTCAACAAAGATATCCAGCCCTAGTTTCAAGAATAACTAGAGTTGAGACAGAAGGAGATTTCCTCAGCTATGAAAAACCAGGGTTGATGCGACCAATTTATGATACTCTCAGTTATATTCCTTTAGGAAAGCCAATCAAAGCTACGGCTCCTGAAGAATACAGAGAATTAATGCAAGAGAGAGAGATAGTATTAAAACAGTATCAAGCTTCCTCTTCTCCAGAATCAAGGGCTAATTATTTCAATGTCATGCAAAAAGTCATTGCCGCTCAGTCAAATATTCATGTATACAGCTATCGATACTTTTATGAATATTATCGCAGAACTCAAGGTGCTAATTTAAATAGAAATGTTAATCGCTAGACGATCGTTTGTCATCGGTCATTAGTTATTCGTTAAATGCGCTCGTACTAGAAATACTCTACAATTACAGGTTTCATTGCTCAATCGGGAATGATATAGCTTTATTAGTACTAAAATAAAGTCTATCTTGTGGAAAGTAGTCCTAGGGTTACTGCTATTCAAATAAAAACTTATACTGTCGATGAATTTCTCGAACTGAAACTACCAGAAGGAAAAATATATGAACTCATCAATGGCGTTATAGTACCGATAGCTGAACCTTCTGGAAAACATGAAAACTTGCGGAGTGAATTATGGTTTGTATTGAAATCGGAGAGTAAGAGGGATAACTTAGGATTACTCATTCATCCCCAACGAGTACTCGTACTAGGTAGAAAGGATACTCGTAAGCCTGACTTAATCGGAATCAAACGCGAAGATTGGAATCGGCAAACTTAGGTAGAAGCAGTATTGAGAGAAACCCCTAGCATTGCAATTGAAATTGTTAGCACCAACTGGGAAGACGACTATAGAAATAAACCTCTTTGGTATGCTGCTTTTGGCGTGCAGGAATTATGGATTATCGATCCGCTATTTCATCTCGATAGATATCCAAATAGAAGAAATCCGAAAATCTTGCAACCAACAATTTCTGTAGGACGACTGGTAAATTCTGAAAGCATCGTGGCAGAAAAAGACTATCGCTTTGAGAGTTTTACAGGGAGCGATCGCCTTAAATCTCAATTTTTCCAGACTATAAGTTTAACTGTAGCTGAAATAATTGCTTTTGGAGAAGGGAAGTAGGGACGGGTTTTTCGAGTATCCTTGTACAACCACAAATAGTTCTTTAGTTAAACCCGCCCGTACAAAAAGGCAAAAATATTCGGCAGGTTGATGCAATCGCGGATTGGAAGTTTTATGCTAGTACGAGTGAACTAAGTTGTAAGTGTGAATGTCTGACCTCATCCTCTTCTGGCATCGTCGCGATTTGCGGATTTCTGACAACACCGGACTAGCTGCGGCAAGGCAACGAAGTCAAAAGGTCGTAGGAGTATTCTGCCTTGACCCCAATATTTTAGAACGAGATGATGTCGCTCCCGTACGAGTAACGTACATGATTGGCTGTTTGCAGCAATTACAGCAGCGTTACGCCCAAGTTAGCAGCCAGTTATTAATTTTGCAAGGCGAACCCCGTGAAGCCATTCCAGCGCTGGCTACTGCCCTGAGAGCAAAAGCTGTATTCTGGAACTGGGATGTAGAACCATATTCTCAGGTACGCGATCGCACTGTCATAGAAAGCTTAAAAGAAAAAGGCATCCAAGTCTTAGAAGAAAACTGGGATCAGATATTACATTCCCCAGATGAGATTTATACAGGTTCCAACCAACCCTACACCGTATTTACTCCCTTTTGGCGTAATTGGAGTAGCAAACCGAAAGCCGCACCCGCAGATACCCTCAAAGATGTAGAAGGGTTGACAGAACAGGAATTGCAAACCGCAAAACAAGCAGGCGCGATCGCCCTACCGACTGCGAAAGATTTAGGCTTTAATTGGGACAATGGCT
The DNA here is from genome assembly GCF_051657925.1 of Chroococcidiopsis sp. NCBI lineage: Bacteria > Bacillati > Cyanobacteriota > Cyanophyceae > Chroococcidiopsidales > Chroococcidiopsidaceae > Chroococcidiopsis > Chroococcidiopsis sp. The sequence continues at coordinate 11,606 of NZ_JBOFLP010000280.1, read as the reverse complement.
TAGTAATCGAACCTGGAGAAGCAGCCGCACAAGAAAGGTTAGAACAATTTTGCCATCGGGCGATCGAAGAGTATAAAGAACAGCGAAATTTTCCTGCTTATGATGGGACATCTCAACTAAGTGCAGCATTAAAATTTGGTGCGATCGGTATTCGTACAGTTTGGGCTGCTACTGTAGAGGCAATGGAAAATACTCGTAGCGATGAAGCACAGACGAGTATTCGCGCTTGGCAGCAGGAACTTGCATGGCGAGAATTTTATCAACACGCCATGTATCATTTCCCCGAACTCGAACAAGGCGCATATCGACAACAATTTAAGAATTTTCCTTACGAAAATAACGAAGAATATTTTCAAGCTTGGTGTGAAGGTAGGACGGGTTATCCAATTGTCGATGCAGCAATGCGACAAATGAATAATATTGGTTGGATGCATAATCGTTGTCGCATGATCGTCGCAAATTTCCTCACCAAAGACTTGCTCATCGATCCTCGATTGGGAGAAAAGTATTTTTATCAAAGACTAATTGACGGCGATCTTTCTGCTAACAATGGTGGTTGGCAGTGGAGTGCTTCAAGTGGCATGGACCCCAAACCAATTAGAATTTTCAACCCTGCTAGTCAAGCCCAAAAATTCGATCCTGAAGGAGAATATATTCGCGAGTGGCTGCCAGAATTACGCTCTTTTGACACAGAAGAGTTACTGAGTGGAAATATTTCAAAACGCGATCGCGCTGCCGTAGACTATCCCGATCCAATCGTCGATCATAAAATTCAACAGCGACAGTTTAAAGTTATTTATCAACAGCAAAGAGGGGAGTCGGGAGTCGGGAGTCGGGAGTCGGGGTAAGATTTCTATCTGTTGTTTTTACTTGTAGGTTCTAAAGAGCGAATCAAGGAACGAAGCATTTTGCCCACAGTTTCACATTGCTGCAAAAGGGATTCTAGAGCTTGAGATGTGACAATTTCAACTCTTTGAGACAAGAATATTTGAGACAAGAATAAATGTGTTTCTAGCTCTTTAAGAGAGCCTTGTGCTATTCGTAAAAAGTGAATGTATTCTGCTCTATACTCTCGCCCGTATCCCTCAGCGATATTTGCTGGAATAGAAGCTGCTGAGCGGCGAATTTGTGAAGTCATCCCATAGATTTCTTCTTTCGGAAAAACTTTCGTCACTTGATAACAAGCTGTGGCTAAATTCATTCCCTCCTGCCAAACTCGCAAATCGCGATATGACCCATTTGAAGAGCTTGTCAGAATTTCCTAACCTTTAGTCCCTAATATTCTTGTAATTAGTATTCCCATTCCCAACTCCCGACTCCCGACTCCCGACTCCCAACTCCCGCAATGCGAGATAATCGATCGCAGCATTAGAGGAAAGCAGTGAAAGTTTTAGTCGTAGGTAATGGGGGCAGAGAACACGCGATCGCTTGGGCTTTGTTGCGATCGCCCCAGGTAGAACAGGTATTGTGTACTCCTGGTAATGGGGGAACGGCAACGCTATCACGCTGTCAAAACTCGCCCTACTCTGTGGATGATTTTGAACGGATCGGTCAAGCAGTCCGAGAACAGGGGATCGATCTCGTGGTGGTGGGTCCAGAAGTTCCTCTAGCTATGGGAATTACAGATTATCTCCAAGCTCAAGGCGCAATGGTATTTGGTCCTACCAAAGCTGGGGCGCAAATTGAAGCAAGTAAAGCCTGGGCAAAAGCTTTGATGCAGGAAGCAGGAATTCCCACCGCTAAAGCTGCTGTATTTACCCAGGAATCTGCTGCTAAAGATTATGTCACCGCACAAGGAGCGCCCATAGTCGTCAAAGCTGACGGATTAGCCGCAGGCAAAGGCGTGATCGTAGCCGAAACAGTCGCACAGGCACATCAAGCACTAGAAGCAATTTTCGCAGGACAATTTGGCGATGCGGGTAAGTTCGTTGTCATTGAAGAATGCTTAATCGGACAAGAAGCCTCTGTATTGGCATTGACAGACGGGATAACGATTCGTCCCCTACTACCAGCCCAAGACCATAAACGCATCGGAGAAGGGGATACAGGCGAGAATACGGGCGGAATGGGAGTGTATGCCCCTGCTCCCCTCGTCACGCCAGAATTAATGGCAAGGATCGAACGAGAGGTATTACAGCCTGCGATCGCCACTTTACGCTCTAGAGGCATCGATTATCGGGGCGTATTATATGCAGGTTTGATGGTTGCTCCCACAGGGGAATTTAAAGTTCTAGAATTCAACTGTCGCTTTGGCGATCCTGAAACCCAAGCTATTTTACCTTTACTGGAAACCCCCCTAGAAGAGTTACTCGTGGCTTGTTGTCAGCAAAAACTAGGTGAATTGCCTCCCATCGCCTGGAAGTCGGGAGCCGCCGCCTGTGTCGTCGCCGCCGCCAAAGGCTACCCAGGTGCATATGAAAAAGGTCAAGTCATCACAGGAATAGAATCAGCCGAGGCTTCGGGGGGTTGTGTATTTCATGCTGGAACTAAGCTGAAGCAGGGAGTAGGGAGCAGGGAGCAGGGAGCAGGGGGACAAGGGGATAAGGGAGAGAAGGGAGCTGAGGGAGCTGAGGGAGAAAGAAATTTACAATCTCCACACCTTACACCCTACACCCCACACCCCACAACTGTAGTGACGGATGGCGGGAGGGTTTTAGGCGTAACTGGAGTAGGGGAGAATTTTGAGCAAGCGATCGCCCTTGCTTATAATGCGATCGCCCAAATTCACTTTGAAGGTATCTACTATCGCCGCGACATCGGCTATAGAATTCGTAACTTGTAATTTATCCTCTTCCCGACTCCCGATTCCCGACTCCCGACTCCCGCTCTTTGTCTTTTAAGTCGAAAAACTTTACCTTAGAACAAAGGACTGATAAAAAACCAATTTTTATTCAAATGTTAGCGCCGTTAAAAACAATCCGAGAAGCGATCGCCCGTTGGTGGTTTGAGTTAACTCTGCCAACTAAGTTGATGGCTGCTGCGACGCTGGTGGTTTCGTTAATTGTCAGTGGTTTCACTTTTTGGGCAGTTAACACGATTCAAGTGGATGCAAGGGTAAATGAAACCCGCTTCGGACGTGACTTGGGGTTGTTACTTGCTTCTAACGTTGCCCCTCTGGTAGCGGAGAATAATTACACCGAAGTCGCTCAGTTTTCTCAACGCTTCTACAGCAGCACTTCTAGCGTGCGCTACATGCTCTATGCCGACGAAGCCGGAAAAATCTTTTTTGGAATTCCTTTTTGGGAACCAGCCGTACAAACTTCACTGACAATTGAGCGCCGGATTCAGCTACCAGAAGATTACGCCGCTAATTCTGAATTGCCGATGGTGCGACAACACCGAACGCCTGATGGGGAAGTCACGGATGTTTTCGTCCCGCTCAACCATGAAGGTAAATATTTGGGAGTATTAGCAATTGGAATCAACCCAAATCCTACAGTTGTCACCTCTTCCAATCTCACCCGCGATGTAACAATTGCTGTTTTCGTCTCAATTTGGGTCATGGTCATTTTGGGTGCTGTCTTTAATACTCTCATGATTACCAAACCCATCAAAGAGTTATTGACGGGTGTGAAAAACATTGCTGCTGGCAATTTTCAACAGCGGATCGATTTACCTTTGGGAGGAGAACTCAAGGAATTGATTTTCAGCTTTAATGAAATGGCAGAACGTTTAGAGCGTTATGAAGAACAAAATATCGAAGAACTCACTGCTGAGAAAGCTAAATTAGAAACTTTAGTTTCTACTATTGCTGATGGTGCTATCCTGCTTGACACCAATATGCAAGTGATTTTAGTCAATCCCACAGCACGACGGATTTTTGGCTGGGAAAATGGAGAGGTTATTGGAGATAGTGTATTAAATCATTTGCCAATGTCGGTGCAAGCGGAATTAAATCGCCCTTTATATAAGATAGCAAGGGGAGAAAGCGAAAGTGCAGAGTTTAGAATTCTGCTTTCTCAGCCAACTATGCGCACGATTCGGATTCTTCTAACTACCGTTCTCGATCAACATCGAGAAAGTATTAAGGGAATTGCTATGACAGTGCAAGACATTACTCGCGAAGTCGAACTGAATGAGGCGAAAAGCCAATTTATCAGCAACGTCTCTCACGAATTACGCACGCCTTTGTTTAATATCAAGACTTACATTGAAACTCTGCACGACTACGGCGAAAATCTCAGCACCGAAGAACAACGGGAATTTTTAGCAACTGCAAATAACGAAACCGATCGCCTCACTCGTTTGGTTAATGATGTCTTAGACTTATCTCGTTTAGAATCTTCTTGTCGGATCTACCATTTTGAAGGGGTAGATTTAGCACAAGCAATCGAACAAACTTTACGAAATTATCAGTTGAATGCTAAAGACAAAGGAATTGAATTAATTCAGCAACTCGAACCCGAACTACCACAAGTTTTCGGACATTACGACTTATTGCTTCAAGTATTTACTAACTTAGTTGGGAACGCACTTAAATTTACTCAGCAAGGTGGAAAAGTAGCGATCAGGGCGTATAAAATGGAGCCTGCAAGTGGCGATCGCATTACATCACCTCAAGTGAGAATTGAAATATCTGATACGGGAATTGGCATCGATCCAGACGATCAAGCAGCTATTTTCGATCGCTTTTTCCGCGTGGAAAACCGCGTACACACTTTAGAAGGAACTGGGTTAGGACTTTCTATTGTGAAAAATATTATGGACAAGCATCACGCCAACATTCATTTGGTTAGTGAGGTTGGTGTAGGGACAACTTTCTGGTTCGATCTAGCAATATTTCAAGAACATAGTAATAAGACTATTGGGATACCAGAAGTAGATATTTCAACCGAAAATACAATTGATACAACCGCTCATGTAGTTTAACGCGATGAAATGCGATCGTGCATAGTTGTTATATCATGCCATCCATAGGCAATTTCATTTAACATTACCCCACCTCTTTCAATTTGCTGTTCGTATACTTTTTGTCCGCCGATAGTTTCATAAAATCTACAGGCAGGGTTATCTGCTAATACCCAAACTAACATTGAGTTAAAACCCAATTCAGATAGTTTATCCACAGCAGATAGAGTTAACCTATACCCAATTCCTTGACGTTGATATACTTCCAAAACATAGATTGCATACAACTCGCCTTTGTAAGTGCGATCGCCAGTGCGTTCTTTTCCACCATTAGCAAAACCAATAATTTGTCCCGAATCATTTTCAGCTACATCAACAAATTGGCTGCTATTTGTAGTATTTTCTAAAATTTTCCGCCAAGCACTCTCTCGCTGCTGGTAAGAGATTTTGGCTAGATATGATTCTGGGAGAATTCCTTTATACGTCGTATACCAAGTATCTACATGTACCCGTGCGATCGCTTGTACGTCATTTAGATTTGCTTCTCGTACAATCATTACTCGTTCATCCTTGCCAGAACTTCGAGCTTAGCCCATGCTATAATTCTTACAAATTTCTTCCCAGAGTTCGTGCGTTCGATGGAAACAACCCGCTTGTCAAGTAAAGGTTAAGTTATCATCCCGTAAGCGTTACGCAATATTCATGGTTGGGAAGCAGGACAAGAATTGATTGTAATTGATACAGGTGACGGCATTTTGCTTAAACCTAAAAAGCGTTTTCCAGAAACAAAATTGCAGAACGTCGCCGAATGCCTGAAATATCAAGGTACGCCTAAAAGTCTAAGTGAAATGGAAGATGCACTTCGTCAGGGTGTAGCGGAGCAGTGGCGTGGTTGCAGTTGACACGAATATTGTCGTTCGGCTCCTCACGCAAGATGACGAACAGCAATATAGAAAAAGTTTTGAGTTATTTCAGAAACAAGATATATTTATTCCAGATACCGTAATTCTTGAAGCTGAATGGGTATTGCGTTTTGTCTATCAGTTCCAACTTAAACAGATCTGTCAGGCACTCAGAAATCTTTTCGGTTTACCGAATGTTTATTTCACCAATACAAATGCGATCGTGCTAGTTTTGCAATGGCACGAAAACGACCTAGATTTTGCCGATGCATTTCATCTAGCTCAAAGTCAGAGTTGCTCGGCAATTTACACGTTTGACGAAAAGTTTATGAAACGGGCAAAAAAATTATTAACGCAATGTGTTGTGAAGCAACCTGAATAAATATTGCGTTGACAATAGCTATTTTGCTAAAAAAGAAAATATAGCTCCCGCCTGCTGCAAATCTACATTGCCACCGCTGATAATTACGCCAACTTTTGCCCCTGGTGCAGCAACAACACCTTCTAACAAAGCGGCGGCGGCTAATACTCCTGTGGGTTCGACTACAATTTTCATCCTTTCCCACAAAAAATACATGGTGCGTTTAATTGCATCTTCCGATACCGTCGCCATGTCGTCTACATATTTCAAAACCAGAGGAAATGTAATCTTCCCTAACGATGGAGTTCGAGCGCCGTCAGCAATTGTATCGGGGTTACGAACCGTATGCAGGGTTTTGCTATGAAACGATCGCGTTGCATCATCTGCTCTTTCCGGTTCTACACCAATAACTCTACATTGCGGGGAAAGTGTTTTAGCCGCGATCGCGCATCCCGATAACAAACCTCCACCACCACAACAAACTAAGAGTAAATCTAATTCTCCCACTTCTTCGATTAATTCTTTAGCAGTTGTACCCTGTCCGGCGATAACTTGAGGACGGTCGTAGGGGTGAATAAAAGTGAGTTGGCGTTCCCGACATAGTTCGGCTGCTAACTCTTCCCTTGTCATTTCGGCGCGATCGTACAACAGTACCTCTGCCCCATAACCCTGCGTAGCTGCTAACTTCACAACTGGCGCATCCTTTGGCATGACAATTGTAGTAGGAATGTTGAGTAACTGACCAGAAAGTGCGATCGCCTGAGCGTGATTTCCCGAAGAAAATGTGAGTACACCCTGCCGTTTTTGTTGTTCTGAGAGCTGCGACAAGGCATTATACGCCCCCCGAAATTTAAACGCTCCCATCCGTTGAAAATTTTCGCACTTAAAAAGTACTTGACTGTTTGTCAGTACATTCACCGTTCTGGAAGTCATTACGGGAGTTTTGTTAGCAACACCTGCCAAACGTTGATGTGCTGCCTCGATATCTGCAAAGGTGACAATATTGGTGTCGATGGGAGCTTCTGTTTTAGACATGACTCAAAGCGATGAGGAAACAGACTAACAACAGTCCAAGAATTAACAGCAAAGATTGATTGCGCTTCAGCCAATTTTGTAACCCAACAGCAGGACTCTTGCTTTTTTGTCTTTGCTCCTCCTCCAGTCGTTTTTGCTCGATGTTTTGGTAAAGCGTACACTCTGTCGCATATGGACGCTGGGGATACGTGCAGCTATCATCTAAATGGTAAGTACAAGTGTTACACAAAGGTTCGTCACCTGTAGCACGGTGTAAGGGAATGCCTGGATGACCGAATGCTTTGAGCGGCGTGCGGCAATAAGGACAGTTGACTACCTGAGAGTCAACTGCTTGATGACAACGGGGACAGGTAGGCATGGTACAAAGCAATTACGACTGAGGAAACTTGCGGACTTGATACTCGGATGACTGAATCAACTCGTAGGTTTTCCCCATCTGCTGGGCAAACTTAGCATCAATCTTGTCGAGTTGCTCGGTAGGGATAGATTTCCATTGTTCTCGCGTTGCCCAACGAATAACGATCGCAACCTCCATTGGTGCATTGGGTTCTATCCAAACCTCTTTACTGAGAAATCCAGGATAGCGAGATAGTGCTGTTGTCCAAATTTCTGCATCTTTTTGGATAAATTTCTCCCTTAATTCAGGAGTGACTTTAAACTTGAGAAACTCGATAACCACGCGCTTTTTTCTCTATTGCTTGAAAGGATGCCGATCGCCAAATTTGCCAGAATATAACAGGAGGAGTTGGGGTGACATGTTTTTAGCATAGCTCGATCGCAGTGACCAGTGACCAGTGACCAGTGACCAGTTATCAGTGACAGTGGCTGGTGGCTAGAAAAGATTCTGGTTCCACTAGCCACTAGCCACCAGCCACTCACTATTGTTGATAAATTCCTTTAACTAACTGGATAGCAGGATGGATAGTAACAACTGGATTAAACAACTATTGATGCTCGGTGTTGGTACGACTTCCCTTGTAGCTGAGAAGTTGCGGGAAGTAAGCGATGAATTGGTCAAGGATGGCAAAATGAATTCTGACCAAGCCAAAGTGTTTGTAGACAACATGATGCAGCAGCTCAAGATCGATCCCACAACTTTTGAGGCACAAATGCAACGGCAGATCCGTAATGTTATGCAGGATCTTGGCGTACCCCGTCAGTCAGAAATGGACGAGTTACGGGGACGGATCGATCGCCTAGAGCGTCAAATCCGCGATTTGGAAAATAAGATGTGGCGATAATGGTTGATGGTTAATAGTTGATGGTTGATGGCAATGAACGATTAACTATTGACCATTAACAACTACCAATTACCAATTACCAACTACCCCATTACAAGATATAGTAGTGACGCACTTGCATAGCTGAAGGAGGGTCTAATTTTGAAAGAAATTCTCATCAGCGTGGGAATTACGTTAGTTTGCGTAGTGCTTTTGGTGCTAGCTCAGGTAGGAGGAGCGAAAGATAACGCTCTGGCTGAAACTACATCTGTTAAAGCATCAACTCAAGCCACATCCAGCACGCTTATAGCTGAGAAGCCAACGCAAACCCCAACTGCACCAAATAAGGTAACTCCAATGTCTGACGATAAAGCAATTACAACTGATTCTGGGCTGAAATACACCGTCCTCCAAGAGGGAAGCGGAGAAATGCCAAAAAAAGGTCAAACCGTCGTAGTTCACTATACAGGAACTTTAGAAGATGGTTCTAAGTTTGATAGCTCTCGCGATCGCGGTCAGCCTTTTTCGTTTAAAGTTGGTACGGGACAAGTCATTAAGGGCTGGGATGAAGCACTCAGCACGATGAAAGTAGGCGAACGTCGCCAAATCGTTATTCCCCCAGAATTAGGTTACGGCGCTCGCGGTGCGGGTGGCGTTATTCCTCCCAACGCTACGCTGGTTTTTGACGTGGAGTTGTTGAAGGTTAATTGATTAGTCATTTGTCACTTGTCATTTGTCATTGGCAAACACAAATGACCAATGACGAATGACAAATGACAATTTAAAAATTCTGCTTGGCTAAATTCACAAATTTGGTCAAGTTTGGATCGAATAATAGCTTGACAGTTCCGGTGGGACCGTTGCGGTGTTTGGCGATGATGACTTCGGCAATGTTGCGATCGGGAGAGTCGGGGTTGTAATAAGAATCGCGGTAAAGCATAATGACAATATCCGCGTCTTGTTCGATCGAACCCGATTCTCGCAAGTCTGACATCATCGGGCGTTTGCTATTACGGGCTTCTACACTACGGCTGAGCTGAGAAAGGGCAATAATTGGTACGTTGAGTTCTCTTGCTAAACCTTTGAGCGATCGCGTGATTTTTGATAATTCTTGGACGCGATTATCGCCGCTACCTTCCATTAATTGCAAATAATCGATCAGAATTAAACCTAATTCTTTACCTTTTTCTGCTTGCAGGCGACGAGCTTGACTACGCATTTCCATCACGGTAATGTTTGGCGTATCGTCAATATATATCGGTAAATCTGACAGTTCGCCGATCGCGTGAGACAATAATTCCCACTCGTTCTGAGCAATTCTTCCCGTCCGCAACCTCTGACTCTCAATTCCCGCTTCGCTGGACAACAAGCGCTGTACTAACTGCTCTTTTGACATTTCTAAACTAAATACTGCGACAGGAAACTTGTGCAGTCTCGCAATATTATGCGCTAAACCTAGAGCAAAGCTGGTTTTTCCCATTGCCGGACGACCAGCGATAATAATCAAGTCGGAACGCTGGAAACCGCCCGTCATCGCATCGAGATCGTAATAGTTACACGATAGCCCAGGCTGGGCAATGCCTTGATTATGACTCTCAATATCTTGAAAGGTATAGATTAAAGTATCAGAAATTGACACTAATTTCTGCTGCGGGCGTTCTTGAGTCACGCCGAAAACTTTCTGTTCTGCTTGGTCGAGAACAGTAGCTAACTCTTTCTCTGTCTCAAACCCCAGTTGTACGATTTCATTTCCTGATGTAATTAATTGGCGGCGCAGATACTTATCCATCACCAAGCCAGCTAAAGCATCAATATTGATTGCCGAAACTGTCCGGTCTACCAGCTGGACTAATTTGCTTTTACCACCAATTTTACTGAGGAGTTCGCGATCGCTCAACCAACCAACAACACATAGTAAATCGGTAGGTTTACCCTGCGAGTGCAGTTGCAGTGCGGCGCGATAAATTTCTTTATGGGCATCAATATAAAAAGCATCTGCAATTAGGCGATCGCTCACTCTGCCAACTGCTTCAGGATCGAGTAGAATACCACCCAGGATCGCTTCTTCTGCCTCAACATTTTGAGGTGGCAGGCGATCGACTCCATTCTCTAAAAATTTTTGTTGATTATTGTACATATATAAAAAATAACAGGCAAAAGTTCAAGAGGCTCTCTCTACTTTTACCCGATCTTTGAATCAGGAGTAAGGGATAGGGGGTAAGGGGTAAGGGGAAAGACAAAATCCAAAATGCCCAACCACCAACCACCAACTACCAACTACCAACTACCCATTATTCTGCTACAACTTTAACTTCTACCGTTGCTGTCACATCTTGATGTAACTTCACATCAGCTTTGTAAGTACCGAGTTTACTAATGTCAGGTAAGGTAATACCACGACGATCCACTTCTTGACCGATCGCTTGCTGAATTAAGGTAGCTAATTCGCGGTCTGTAACCGTACCAAAGATTGCTTCTTTCTCGCCTACTTGCTTGGCAATGGTGAAACTGCCAACTTTTTCTAAAGCCGCTTTCAATTCTTGTGCTTGCTGCTTTAATTCTAATTGCCGTTGCCGTTCAACTTCTCGACGACGTTCGACTTGCTTTAAAACTCCAGGTGTAACTGGTACTGCCATTTTTTTAGGCAGCAAATAATTGCGGGCGTAGCCAGGGGCTACATCAACTAGGTCGCCATTTTTGCCTAGCTTAAGTATGTCTTGCGTTAAAACTAATTGCACTCGTTTCGCCATGAGCTGTCCTGTATACTTAAATATTTTTCTGCGATCGCGGTTACTACTGAAGATAGGATACCAAACCAATCCTTTGCACCGGACTACCCCCTATCATCCTTCCACCAGAGAAAGATAAGAGGGGGTAGAGTACCTGTACCAACAGGTTTTTAGCCTTGAGCCGCGACCGACGGTATGAAAAGGCTCTTACCTTTGCTACCGTCTCCAGACTCATCTTTAATGGAGCTAGGGCAAGACTTACTATTGTAGTTGAATTGTAGAGATAAATGCAAGTAAGGGTGGGTTCGCCAACCATATTTATTGCTCAACTTAAAAATCTCTGTAAACCCGCCCTTACCAAACTTAGAGAAAGCAAAAAGCGCCCCCCTTTTTGGGGAGGCGCTAGTTTCGTTAGAAGAGCGAATTAGCCATTGAGGGAAGGAGCTTCGACAGCAGCTAAGTCGAGGGGGAAGTTGTGAGCGTTGCGCTCGTGCATCACTTCCATACCCAG